>NZ_JBOZGG010000007.1:0-129849 GCF_051267215.1 Actinotignum vesiculae | reverse complement strand
CGGTCTGAACATCCGTAAAGGCCGGATCGGGAGCTAACGACACGCCGTCATTAGACCCACTTTTTGTCTATTAACCCGATCCGGCCAGCGCCCGCGTTCGCGTTATCCTTCCGGACTTGACCGCGCCGCGGCAGACATGGCGAAGGCCGGGGGTCCACGCTCCCCCGGCCTTCTGAAGACTCTCGCGCTAGAACAGCGGATGAAATGGGAACCATCCGGGTTCATCTTGGCTGCGACTGAGCCTGTCCCCGGGAGATAACCAGTCTCCCGGCAGCGGAACGGGTCCACGCCTCCCGTTGCTTTCCGCTGACATGTTCTATATAACCCGAGGTTCCCTAAAATACCATGCACCAAGGCTGGAATTTTCCTGGGAATCTGAGACCGCTTCACCGCACTTGTTAAAGCTAGATACAATAGCCGTTGTTTGTAATACGCCGGGCGGACCCGGCCAGGCCAGCAGAGCCCGGCGAAGCCTCGCCAGGCCCAGCGAAGCCTTGCCAGGCCCGCGCGGGCCCAGCACAACCGGGCCCGCACCCCGGCCCACACATATCGCGTTCCAAAGAAGGGAAGAGCCGTGCCGCATATGAACGTCGAGTCCTTCAACCTCGACCACCGGAAAGTTTCCGCACCTTACGTGCGGGTTGCCGATATCAAACACCTGCCGCACGGGGACGTCCTCACCAAATACGACATCCGCTTCTGCCAGCCCAATAAAGAACACCTGACCATGCCGGTCATCCACTCCATCGAGCATTCCTTCGCCGAATACTCGCGCAATCACAGCGATGCCGTAGTCGATTTCTCCCCGATGGGCTGCCAAACCGGCTTCTACCTGCTGCTGGCCGCCGAACCGAACGTACCCGCCACCTGCGACCTGGTGGAACAAACCTTCCGCGATATCCTGGCCGCCACCGAAGTCCCGGCCGCGAACGAAGTCCAGTGCGGCTGGGGCGCCAACCACAACCTCAAAGCCGCCCAGGAAGCGGTAGCCGCCATGCTCGCCGGGCGCGAGACCTGGGAACAGGTGATGGCCAAGTGACCCCTACCCGCACCCGCTCCCTCGCCCCCGGCAAGACCCGGGCACGCGCCCTCATTATCGCAGCTCAAGACGAAGAAATCGTGCCGGTCCTCGCCGCCCTGCGCGCCGAACCTTTCTACGCCACCACCCCGGCCACCGCCGAATCCCTCCAGCCCATCTTCCCCACCGAACTGCGCGGGGCATCCGGTGTGAACGTGCCCACCGCCCTCGGCCCGATTCTCTGCATGCGCACCGGCGTGGGCCTGGTCGCCACCGCCTGCGCGCTCGGCTGGGCGCTCTTCCGCTACCGCCCCGAAGTCATCATCTCGGCCGGGTCCGCCGGTGGCCTGGCTGCTGATATCCGGGGGGGCGACGTCGTCGCCGGAACCCGCTACCGCTACGGCCGCGCGGACGCAACCGTCTTCGGATACGCACCCGGGCAGGTCCCCGGCGCCCCCGAATTCTTCGAAGGCGACGCCACCCTGCTCGCCGCCGTCCCCGAGAACATCCGCCGCGGCGAAGTCCTCTCCTCCGATGCCTTCGTCACGGCCGCGAACGTGGAAGACACCCGCACCCGCTTCCCCGACGCCCTCCTCACCGATATGGAATCAACCGCCGCCGCGCACACCGCCGCGCTCGCGGGAATCCCCTTCCTCACGATCCGTTCCGCCTCCGATTTGTGCGGCCCGCAGGCCGGGATCGACTACCACATCGGCATCGACGAAGCCGCCGACCTCTCCGCCCGCGCGGTCACGGCCACGCTCGCGCGCCTCGCGGAAATCACGCCGTGGCTCGGCACCACCGCGGGTGGCTCGCGCGCCCGCCGCCTCACGCCGCGTTTTTCCCACCTCGCGCTCGAAGCCGCAATGCTCTACATTTTCGGCCGTGTCCACACCCCTGAGGGCGACGACGCCGCGGCGCCCGCCACCTCACTTGACCCGGACATGGTTGCGGATGTGCGCACAGCGCTCGAAAATTCTGAGTTGGACGTGGACGAGGTGCTCGCCTGCATTGCCCGGGCCCAGGGCGCGATTGCGGCCGACCCGCACCTCACTCTCACGGCGAAGCAGTACGACGCCGAACGCCTGGCCGTCACGGAACTGGCGGGAGCGGAATCCGGGCGCGGGAAACTGACCTGGCCGCCCACCTCGCAAACCGTTATTAAGAGTTTCTCCGGGTATTGGAACGAGGCACTCCAGGCGGTTGGCTTGGCGGTCAGCAACGGGCGCAAGCGCGGGGCCTTGAAATTTGACCGGGAGGACTACGTGGATGCGCTGCGCAGCCACGCGATCGCGGCGCGGCGGAACGGCAAAACCGTCAGCTACAACGGGTACGTGGAATGGCTGGCCGATTCGGGCAACCAGGGAACCTACCCCTCCGGGGCCGCCATCCGCCAGCGCTTCGGTTCGTGGTCCGCGGCGCTGGCGGAAGCCGGGATTAGCTAGCCGGCGCGGCGCGCGTTGTACGGCGGCGTGGCCCGGCCATTGCCGGAACTGACCGGGCCGTACGCGCGCGAGCCACTCGCGTTATGCGGCAGCCGCGCGGCGGTGGCGCTTAGTACACCTCGGTGGCGCCCACCTGGTCTAGCATCCACGCCACTTCCTCGGCGCGCTCGCGCCAGGCGTCGTAGCGCCCGGTTTTCCCGGCGTGCCCGGCTACCATCTCGATGCGCTCCAGGATGGGGCGCTCCGGGTTGGGCTTCGTTTTTTCGCGCAGCACCTGTACCCACTTGGTGGGCTCCACGTACAGTACCCGAATATCGTTGAGGGACGTGGTGGCCAGCACCGCCGGGTATTCCACCCCTTCGCGCACATTCTCCACCGGGCTGTACTCCTTCATATAGGTGTACACCTCGGGGGAAGCCACCGGGTTGCCCCATTCTTCCCATTCGCCTACCGTGAGCGGGAGCTCCGGTTTGAGGATCGTGGTCAGCGCGTCCACGAAGGGTACCGCGGCATGCACGGCCCGGAACAGCTCGGGGGCCTGGTTGATCGCCGCGCCGATGAGCAGGCCGCCGGCGCTCCCGCCTTCGGCCACGAGCCGGTCAGGTGCCACCCAGCCGGAGTCAATAAGCCACCGTGCCGAATCCACGAAATCGTTAAATGTGTTTTTCTTGCGGAGGAGTTTTCCGTCGTCGTACCACCGGCGCCCCAGTTCACCGCCGCCGCGAATATGCGACCACCCGATAACGACGCCGCGGTCCAGCAAACTCAGGCGGTAAATCGAGAAATAGGGCTCGTTGGACACTTCGTAACTGCCGTAACCGTAGAGGTAGCCGGGGTTGGTGCCGTCCGGGTGGATATCGGCGCGGCGCACCACCGTGAGCGGGATTTCCACGCCATCGCGGGCGGTTACCCACACCGCGTCCTGGGTGTAGAGCGAGGGGTCGTAGCCCGGGATGTCGAGGGTGCGCAGGACCTCAATATCGCCGGTGAGCGGGTCGAATGCCTTTTGGGTGGGCGGCTCCAGGATGGACTGCTCGGTGAAGACCACCCGGGAGGTGAACCAATTGCCCTCCGGGTAGGTTTCCACGAAGCTGCCCTCGCCGGTGGGGATGGCCACCGGGGCGGACCAGCCGTGCTTGGCGGCCGGCGCGGCTGGCGCGGGCTCGGCCGGCATGTCCGCGGCCGGTTGGGCGGGCGCCACGGTGGCGGCGTCGTCGTTCCCGGAAACGGTTCCTGAATCGGAGGTGACCGCTACGGGCGGCGTCGAACCGATAGCGCTGGCGGCAGAAAGTGGACGTTCCCGGCGCATGACCCGCAGCTGCGTTTGACCTTCGGAGCGCATCGAGATGACGGCGTGGCCGGCGTAGGCCTCCACGTAATCGACGCGCTCGCCCTCTTCGGGCACGAAAATCGGATCCCATTCTTCCGGGGTGGAGGTGCGCAGCGGCGCGGAAGCGACCTCGAAATCGGGGCGGTTGGCGTTGTGGACGATGAGGACCTGGTCGCCCGCGGGTTCGGCGGTGTATTCCAGGCCCTCGCGGCGGTCGAGGATCTTGACGCGCTGCTCGATATTCTCCGTGGAAATAAAACGCACATCCGAGGAGGTCACCGAGGCGGAGCGGATAATAATCCACTTGCCGTTGCGGGATTGTTCGTGATCGACGGAAAAACGCTCGTCGTTTTCCTGGAAGAGGATCGTGTCGTTGAAATCGCCGATGCGGTGAAGATTGACCTGCCACTGGCGCCACGAATCGTCCACGCGCGAATAGGCAACCGCGCTGGAATCGGCCATCCAGGCCAGGCCGTAGCCGATATCGCGCACTGAATCGTCCACGATCTGGCCGGTTTCAATATCGAAAATGCGCAGGGTGAAATGCTCATCGCCGGTGAAATCCACGCTCATCGCGCCGAGCTTGCCGTCCGGGGAGGGCATGAAGCCGCCGCAGAGGAAGAATTCTTCCCCGAGGGCGAGCTCGTTGCCGTCCCAGACCGGGAATTCCGGGAAAGAGGTGTTGAGGTCCGGGCGAGCGGCGCCGCGCGCGGGAGTGCGGAACATCGCCGGGTACTGCCGATCCTGGAAAGTGCGCCGGTAATACCACCAGTCCCCCACGCGGTAGGGCAGGGCGCGGTCGGCTTCCTTGGTGCGCGCCTTGAATTCGGCCACGAGATTATCGCGCAGATCGCTCAGCCCCGCGGTTTGCTCCCGGAAATAGGCGTTTTCAGCGTCGAGGAGCGCGCGGACATCCGGATCGGATTTATCGCGCAGCCACTCGTAGTTATCGACGTACGTGTCGCCGTGGAAAGTACGTTCGGTAGGGATCTTCTTCGCAATCGGGCCGATAGTCATGGAGGGATTCTACTGGAGATGCGGGGGTTGGTGCGCGGGGGCGTGTGGGCGGTTGGTGGGTGCGGGCGTTTGGCGAGCGCGGGCGGGCGTGAGGTACGACGGCGCAGCCGCCGGCCAGCGCGGACCCCGCCACGTTAGTGGGCGTGATGGAGAGGGTGTAAGGGAGCGAGAATCTCACGAACCTCAGCAGTCACACCAGCACCTGGCGAGGGGGCATGTGTTGCTCGAGCTGTACTTCGCATGTACGACATCCGCAGTACAGCCCAGAAAAACACCCCGTACCCGCCGGCCGGGTGCTGAGCGCCGAGGAGATGCCACAGGATGCAAACGGTACTCTCCCTCGCACTTTGTCTGCGTACCCAGTTCGTACGGATCCGAACCGGATCCAAGCCAACGACACGCCGTCATTAGACCCACTTTTTGTCTATTAACCCTTCGCTCCTGTGCTTCCATGCTCGGTGAAGAAAATGAGGACCGGCCCTGGACTGCTCCGGGGAGCAGCGGTACCGGTCTTGGTGAAATAACTCTACCAGATCATTAAGAAAACGCAAGCCCGGATTCCGAACGGAAATACGCGCGGTCAGCCGCGGCGGGAGAATTCGCGGGAGCGGGCGACGGCGAGGGAATCGACCAGCTCATTGGCGGCGTCGCCGGCGTGGCCCTTGATCCACTCCACTTCGGTGCGGCCAGTGCGGGCCTCGTAAAGATTAAGGAGGCGCTCGACGAGATCGCGGTTCTTCACCGGCTTCCCGTCCGCCTTCTTCCAGCCCTTCGCGCGCCAGCCGCGCGCCCATTTCGTCATCACATTAATGACGTATTGCGAATCAGCGCGAATAAGCAGCGGTGCCTGGGTGCCATGCTGGGCCGCCACATATTCCAAACCCTCGATAAGCGCCGTCAGCTCCATAATGTTATTCGTGGTGCGGGCCGCGCCCCCGCTATTCCGTACCCCGCTGAGCTGCTCCACCCAGGCCCAGCCGCCCGGCCCTGGATTACCCGAGCACGCCCCATCGGTGGCAAGCACCGCGGCAAAACCCGGGCGCGGGCTGCCGACCGGGCTACCACCCTCGGCCGGCTGGGCCGGAGCGGGAGTGGCTGCGGCGTCGTCGTACCCCTCAAAATCATCTTCATCCACGCCCGCGAGCGGTAACACACCCTGCACGTCGTTATCCACAGGCTCCGCGGTGCCGGTGCCGCTCGCATCGGTATCCACAACCGCGCGCAGCAGGCGCTCGGAATCCGTGTGCCACAGCGCCCCGCTTTCGCGCCCCACGTCAGCTAAACCGTGGCGGGAAGCGAGCGGCGAAGGCGCGGCGCCGTCGGCCAAACCTAAAAGTTCGAGTGCGGCGAGGGTCGTGAACGTATCCGTGCCGCAACGTTCGGCCAATTCAGCGGTTGTTAACCAGGTTGTCATAGGTTTAGGTTAGCGTGCCGGGCGGCGCAGCCACGCATTACCGGGGATACCGCGAAGTTATCCACAGGGGCGGGCGTGGGCACGTACGGGCACGGGCCCTGTGCATACGCGCACGAAAACCGTTTCTGCCCGGTACCCTTGTACTAGGGAACCCTGTTCGGACCCAGAATAAGGAGAATAATGCTCAACCTAGCTGAATATCGCGACGCCCTGAAGCTCGACGACGAGTGGCCCGCGCCCGCCGCCTCGAAGCGCACCGACCGGGAGCTCTTTGAGATTGCCTTCGGCGGCCTGGAAGGCAACCTGGCGAAAATGACCGACCGGGAGCTCTTCACCGAACTCAACCACCGCCTCATCCAGCGCGATCCCGAAGACGTCAGCGAGGACGTCTCGCGCGCGATCGACGTGCTGCTGTACCGGCTGTCCGGCTACCTGGGGCGCACCGAGGCGCGCCACCTGGCTCGTATTTCTGACATGATGCCGGAATCGGAATACCCGGCCCGCGATAAGACCGTGATCTGGCGCGGGGACGCGCGGGAACTCGTGGTGGACGCGGTGGTCAACGGGGCGCGCCCCAATCTGCTGGGCTACCGCGATTACAATAAGCCCTCCATTGACCAGGCCATTCACGGCCAGGCCGGCCCGTGGCTGCGCAATGACTGCGCCACGCTGTACTCGATGTCGGATCGCGAACTGGAACCGGGCGAAGCGGCGCTCACCCGCGGGTATCGCCTGCCGGCGCGCTACGTGCTCCACACCCTGCCGCCCACGGTGGAAGGTGAGGTCACGGATGCGGATCGCGCGGCGCTGGCCAACTGCTACACCCGCTGCCTCGACCTGGCTTCGGAGAAGGGCGATATTACTTCGGTGTCCTTCTGCTCGCTGGCCACCGGCCATTCGCATTTCCCCTTCGCGGAAGCCACGCGGATTGCGCTGGATACCGTGGCGCAGTGGCTGCACCAGAATCCTCGCTCGAATGTGAATCTGGTGGTCTTTGATATCTTCGCTGATGAAGATGCGGAACATTTCGTGCGCACGATTGAGCGCTGGGTGGAGGAATAATGAGCCAGGGAACTCCTGACTCCGTGGATCGCGGCCAATCTGGGTTCCAGGGTCAGTACGGTACGCCCGGGGCGGCGGGTTCGGGTGCGGGCGTGGGCCCGGATCCGAGCGTCGGCGCAGCCGCGGGCGCTGGTACTGGCCCGGTTTCTGGAGCCGGCTCAGCTTCTGGCACGGGCGCTGGTACCGGCGCCGCCCCGGCGTGGCCGCCTTCCACACCTCCCGCGCCTGCTGGGGAAGAAGAACAGCATCCCAGCAGCCGCGGATTCTGGGTGATGATCACCGTGCTGGCGATTATTGCCCTGGTGGTTTTCGCGGTGCTGCTTACCCTCGGTTCGTCCAACGGGCGTTTCGGGGGCAGCGCCGCGCCGCATCCCACCGCAACCGCCACCGCGCCGGCCAAACCCGGCGCAGGGCAAGACGCTCCGGGGCAGGGCGGGCTGAACACCACGCCCGGCCCCATCGAGACGCGCTACACCCAGCTCGCCACGGACCGCGGTTGGGTGGCCGGGCAGGATTACATTCCCACCCAGCCCGATGAGATTCGCACCCAGCTCCAGGCCCTGCCGCAGCTAGAAACTGCCTCCGGGCAAACCGCCGGGGACCCGAAGGCCCCCGTGCACGTGACGATCTACTCCGATTACGCCTGCAGTTTCTGCAATAAACTCCACGCCGAATCCGTGCCGCAGCTCCTGGAGCTGGCCAAGAAGGGCGATATTTACCTCGCGTACGTGCAGGTCCCGATCTTCAAGGACACCGTGTCCAGTGACCGCGCAGCCGCCGCCGCGCACGCGGCCGGATTGCAAGGCAAGTTCTGGGAGTATTCTTCTCTTCTTTTCGACGGCGCAGCTGCCGCGGGTCACGACCCTGACAAAGCACCGTCGATGTTCTCCGATGAAAACCTTGATGCTTACGCCACCCAGCTGGGCTTGGACGTGGAAGCTTTCCGGGCTGCGCGTGACAGCGCGGAAACCACCAGCTTCATTGCCGCCCAGGAATCCTTGGGGCTGGAAACCCTCGGCCTGCGCGGCACCCCCGCGATTATTATCAACGGCACCGCGAGCACCGGCTACCAGCCGCTCACCGCAATCACCAATACGATTGAGCTGGAAAAGGCTCTGGTAGACGCGGCGGGTTAACGGGTTCCGCGGGGCTAACAGGTTCGGCTGGACACCAGCAATCGTAAAAGATGTTGCACTCCGATTTAGAATCCAGGCCAAAGCACCTCAGTGGGCTAAGCAAGCTACACTTAACGAAAGCATCATAAACAACTGATAGAAAACGGAGTATCCGTGGTACGTGCCCGACGCTAAGCCTTCCCCTTCCGGCGAGGCCGCGCTCCAGTAACACACGGCGTCTCGGTAACTAACCGAGACGCTCCGTTTGGGCACCTTTATTCCTAGCGTGCGCGATTTTTCGGGCATTACCGACACCCGGGTACTCCTCATATCCCCGGTATTCCTGGTATCCCAGCGCCTCATTATCGAGCACCGCTATTGTCACGCTCGGCGCCACTTGCTCCCGGTGCCGTGCGCTCTGCGGACTCGGCCTCTCCGGTATGCACATTCCCTATGGCAGTCTTTGCATATTTTGGAGGTAAGCGTTCATGGATACCCCTATCCTTGAAGCTATCGGGGTAGAAAAAATCTACCCAAAGAAATCAACACCGGCCCTGACCGGCGTGAATCTTGCCCTGCACCCGGGCGAGCTGGTTGCCGTTATCGGCCATAACGGAGCGGGAAAATCCACGCTCTTCGATATTCTTGGTGGGCTCATCAAGCCCACCCGAGGCACGGTCACCAATTCGGTGGCTGAAAGCGCTATCGGCTGGTGCCCGCAGCGCGAAATTATCGACTGGTCCCTCACGGTCACCCAGAATATTCTTTTGGGTCTCGATCTGCGAGTGGGCCGCTGGCATCGCCGCGCCGATATTGAGGGCGTTGCGGAGGTTCTGGGCCTCTCGCAGCTCCTTGACCGCACCGCGGAGACTCTCTCCGGTGGGGAATTGCGTCGCACCCAAATCGCCCGCGCGATTATCGGCCACCCCAGTCTCATGATTCTGGACGAGCCAACCACCGGCCTGGATCCCGCCGGCATCGACACCGTGTTCGGCTACCTGCGCTCCCGGGTGGAGGAAGGGCGAACCGTGCTGGTCAGCACGCACGAAACCTCGAAGTTTTCCGAGTACTGCACCCGCGTTATCGCTCTGCGCGGCGGTCGCATTATTGCCGATATGCCGGCCGCGAGGTTCATGGCGTACCGCCCCGGCAGCACCGACCTCTGGGCAGCCCTCAAAGCATACGAAGAAGGAACCCCGCTCCCATGAAAAAATCACTTATTCTCACTAAGTACCATATTGCTTCCCTGTGGAATTGGCGCGGCGTCTACCTCGGTCGCATCGTCGAGCCGTTGGCCTATTTCGTTTTTCTAGTTGTCGGCATTTCCGGAATGCTCGGCACCGCGCACAGCGGGAGCTACCTCAGCTACGCCTTCACGGGCATAGTCTGCCTGCTCACGTTCCGCGCTTTCGGCTACGCCTCTTCCGACGTCGCCAATGACAGAAAGTGGGGCGTCTACGCGATTTTCATGATGCAGGGCGGGAAAGTGTGGACCTACCTTGCGTCGATTTTCGCGGTGATTTCCCTGGTGTTCCTCGTGCAAGTCGCCGCGGTCTCCCTCGCCTACCTGGGCCTCTCGTTTGCGGGCGGAACCAGCGTAAACGGCACCGCGCTCCTTTCGGGAACGTTCATCGCACTCCTCGTTGTGTGGGGCTGGGTGAGCCTCGGCGCGGCGGTAGGCGCCCTGGTGAATAGCTACGCGGCACGCGATATGCTCGCCACCTTCACCACGCTGCCGGTGGTCCTCTCCGCCCCGCTGTTCTACGAGCTCAGCTCCGCGCCCACGTACCTCCAGCTCATCGCGCGCTGCAACCCGCTCACGTATCACGTGCAGTGGATGCGCGCACCGGCGGCTGCGGATATCGTGTACGCGCTTCTCTGGGTTGGAACGACGACGGCGCTAGCCCGCTACGCCCTCAGCCGCGCAGATAGGCTCAGCTCCGAGCGGTAACTCCCCGGCCCGGCGGCGCGGGCATCCACGAATGCGCACGAGACCACACGTCTCGCGCAACGAGCGCTACGCCGCCGGGCTACCCCTTCCGTACCGGATCAGGCTTCCGCACAGCCCAATGCAGCGCGGGCAGCGCGAAGAGGATACTGACCAATACAACTATCCACAGCAAGCCATAATCGTGGTGCACAATAGCAGGAGTGAATGGCAATCGATCCATAACCACCAGCCTGCCCATGACCCCAGCTGCCGCCACCGTCACAACATAGGATCCCAATAGCGGAGCGATAAGCCTGACTCGGGCACGGATACCGCCTCCGCCCAAGTCAATCAAACGCCGCTCAATTGCTTGATCAGAGACAATAGCAATCGTCATACTGCAAAGCACGATTCCCGCTGTAAGGAGTGCTACAAGAACCCGGGTTATCGCCTCTGCTCGCAGCTGCCTGTCCTCCGGCGCATCCGGATCGGTAACAAAAGCGAAAGGCGCCTGGGTCAAAATCGTTGAACGGACACCGTCCCGAATGTCATCAGATAGCTCACCAAAGCCAAAAATCGTGATGCGGAAAAGGCTGGGATCCGTGAGTCCCATTTGACCGACTACCGGATCATCGGGCGCCAAAATAAGCCCGCGGAAAACGTTGTTACTCAGCTTCTCGTCTGGAATAACGTTATCCACAACCCACATATTGGTGACCGTTGGGTCAGATGCACTGAATTCGACGACAACCACTTTTCCGTCCGGGCTGACCATATGCGCCGGCGCGTGATTGACAAATTCGCGGTCTTTCATATTTCCGGAAGCGAGGAAAACACCGTCCATATCGATCCGGTTACATTTATCCAAGCGCTCACCAATATCGAGGCAATCCGCACCGTCCAAGGTCACCAAACGGTACATTCGTTCCCCATTTTCAGGTTCACCAAAAATGCTTGTCTGGGACGCGATCTCCGGGAAACGCGACTTTAGGCTCACCACCGAGGCTTTCGAGGCATAGGCTACTTGCAGATAACTATCTTCACCGGCAATCTCGCGCGTAATCCAGTTATTTTGGAGGGCGACGGCGCTACTGAAAAGCGCGGCCGAGTAACTCGTAACAAAAACTAATCCGAGAGCAACCAGCGCAACCTTATGCAAGCGCGCACTGAGCTTCGCGAAAATCGTGCGCCGCTGGAAAGCGAGCGCAAGGTAATAGCCCAATGCCGGAATGGATAATGCTCCCGATACCAACGCAAGCTGATGCCCCCAGGGCAGAATATAAAGCTGCCGGCAGGCGATGAAAACCACGGTTACCACCAGTCCACCCACCCCTAAGATCCCGAGCTTTCGGTAGGAGAGTTCTTCGTAGTGGTCACGCTGCTGCCACCTATGAGCAAATAGGGTTGCGGCCGCACTCACGAACGTGGCAAGAGCAAAGAGCAGCAATAAAACAACGGACCCTCGTGCGACATCTGCGGTGAATGGTCCGGTCCACCTTTCTTCATAAAAAATGCCAACCCGTTCCGCGCTACCAGCAACAATCAGTTGGGTTAATATCCACCCGATCATTCCACCGATCACCATGGTGAGCCCGGTCGATAATGATGCATGGAAGGCCGCATTGAACGGGGATTCGCCAAGCGACCGAAGAACGTTATGGACAGAACGACGCCGCTGCCTATCAGCTGCAAAAACTGCAAAAATAACAGCGCATACAACAAATCCCCCGACGAACCACGCGACATAAGCAGGGATGACCTGGTAGGCTATCGCGTTCTCAGAAGCGCGATGCGCTACCCTATCAGGCGTTGCCACCTGCGCCTGACCTTGTCCGAGTTCGTTCGCAAGCGGCATGAGCGGATCATCCGTCAGCCACGAATCCGCTCTTCCCAAAATCTCCGTGCTATCAGTGACCGCTATGGCGGTGCGGTCGCGAATAGAAGCCGGATTTTCGATTATCCCAACCACGCGAAATGTTGCAGGAGAATTTTTCCCCTCTCCTTCAAGATCCGCGAGGGCGATATCTCCGCCTGGCTCTACGTCGAGAAGACGGGCAACCTCGCTACTCACCGCAATCTCGCCCGCAGAAGCCGGGTGGTTTCCCGCGATTAACATGCCCATATCCCCCTGACCGCTCAGGTAGGTAACATCGGCCGTTGTTGCAGCATCATCAGTTTGGCCCTGCCGGGCCAAGATATTTGCGCGGGAGTGGATAACAGCAACGGCTTTTCCGTTGCTTTCGAGATCTCTCAGATATTCTTTGACATTTTCGTTTCCGGAAACTCGCTGCGCATACGAACCAAATGATGCCTGCGCTTCGCGGATCTGAACCTGATTATGCGCATTAAAGAATGCACCCAGACTTGCTGCAATCATCGTAAGAAGAATCGCCACAATAAGGGTATACAAAGCGCGCCGCGGTTGATCAACGAGCATTTTCCAGACGAGGCGAACGCGTTGCTTTCCCATGGTCACCTCTCTACGACAAGCCGATGGTCCCGAATGCGCACCACGTGATCGGTGTGCCGGGCGAAAGCCTCGTCGTGAGTACCCGCTATGACCGTTAAGCCTTCCGAGTGCGCAAGATCGGAGAGTAACGTAGCTATACTCGCAGTGTTATCAGCATCGAGTGCGCCGGTGGGTTCATCGGCAAGAAGAAGTAGCGGCTGCCCACTAACAGCACGCGCGATGGCGACCCGTTGTTGTTCGCCCCCGGAAAGCGTGCTACCCGGCGGTTTTGGGAGGTTTCCAATCCAATCCGGGCAAGAAGTTCTTGTGCGTGTGTGCGATCTGCAGGAGTAGCTTTCCCGGCAGCTATTTCTCTTGCCAATAAGATATTCTCGGTCGGGCTTAGGAATGGCACCAGCAGATAATCTTGGAAAATTTGTCCAATCAATCGTGAGCGCAGTTCAGGAATATCAATGTTTTCCAGGTTTCGTTCCCCGATGCTTATCGTTCCTGCTCCAGGAACCAGCTGCTTAGAGAGTAAGCGAAATAATGTTGTTTTCCCAGAGCCGGACGGCCCCATAAGGCTATAAAATAAGCCTTTCTCAAAAACCACGGATGCGTTCTGGAAAATAACCCGGGTCTCGTTCCGAGAAGCGTAGGAAAAACTCAAATCCTCAATGCGAATTCCCATATTCCCTCACCGATTGGTAGGAAGAATATCCCGGTGGGCAACAACGCGTTCACCCACCGGGATCATCTACTAAATATTATCGACCTGCGTAATCAATACGGGCGTCGCGGGGCCACCCTTGCATCGTGGCCGACCATCCGATAGTCCGGTAAACGGTGTTAGTAGCGGTAAACCATTTCGAATGGAAATCCGGATGGAGAGCAATATCGAGGGTTACACGAGCTTTGGTGTCGCTATTGAGTGAATAGCACTGGCCCGCGCCGAGAGTATAGCCCACTCCATTTTCAAGCCATGCCTCGCAGTTTCCACCCAATGCTTGAGCGCCGGTGCTCGGCAGTGATAGCACTCCAGCGGCAGCAATCACGCCGGCAATGAGTGCACGCTTAGTTTTACTTCTTCTAATAGGTCGATATTCCGTGGAATTTTTCCATGATATCTCCTTCAAGTACACCGTTGAACTTGCCATACCATAACGCCACCATAAATATGGGACGTTAGTCATACACTAACAAGTGAAAACTCGCGGCCGCAAGATGGAAATCAGATAGAAATGAACCTACTGATTAACGCGAGTCGGGCACCGACACCTGTGCATCGCCTCTTTTCGTTGCAGCGGCCGTAGCAGAAAGAATAAGCACGACGCCGCCGCTAGACCGCTACGCCTTAGCCGAGCAGATAGGATCAACCAGAGTGGTAACCTCCCCGGGCCGGCGGCGCGAACATGCGGGTACGGAAATCGGGCTGTGCGCCACGCATATCCTCGCCCAGGCTGGATGGTGCGGAACCGTGGTGGGATTCTGCACCCATTCAGCGTATACAGCAGGAGCCGCCCGCGTAGCGAACGGCCCCAGATACTCCTTCAACATCGTGGTTGATGAGTAATGTCAATCTACCATGCGAAAGGCTTCCCGGGCTGTTTCCACGAACACCTCACCAGCCCGCCCAAGCCGTGCCTGCTTGCTCCACGCCAACACACACCGCAAACCAACCAGCCAATCGAGCGGCACAAACACCAAACCAGAAGCACCACCAGAATTCGCTGCCCCGATCATGCCCGCGTTCTCCGCAACGGCATTCTCCAAGACAATAGCCTCACCAACCCCGGCCTCAACCAGGTGGCAAGCCACCCGCCCAGACCCATACCGGCCCACCACATCCAACTGGTTTTCCTTATCCAACCAATACCCAAGCTCCCGGCTACCCTCATGCGGCAATACCAACGCCCGCTTCGTAATATCCGCACGCCGCACTGCTTCTCTGCCCGCCAGATCACTACCAGCCCTCACGAGTAGTCCCCACCGGTCCTCACCCGGCAAGCTCAGTGTCTCCCAAGACTCACACTCCCACGAGGCATCCAACACCGCGAAAGACGCCCCACCCTCACTGAGCATGCGAGCCGCTTGCTCCCGCCCACACGCCACTACCTCGAAACTAATCCCCGGATACTCCTGCCGCACCCGCCCCATCACAGTTGCGAGACTCTCCAGGGCAGCGGACTCGCGTCCCACAATCACGATCCGCCCGCGTGGGTCATCCACCGCCCCTCGTATCTCGCTCACGGTTTTATCCACCAACCCATGAATCTGGATAGAACGCTCCACCAGATGCCAACCCGCGGGCGTGAGCTCGCTACCCCGCCCGGCTCTTTGGGTGAGCCGATAGCCTACTTCTTCTTCTAACAACTGGATACGCTTCACAACCGCCGCGGTGGTACACCCACACTGGCGGGCTACCGCGTCCATCGTCCCAAGCCTCGAATACGATACGAGGGTTTCTAATAACTCAAGCCTCACCACAACACCCCAACGCAACGAAAAAATGCACACCCAGCGCAATACGAATTGCACGCCTAGCGCCACCACAACTGCACGGCTGGCGCAATGAAAATAAATGGGGGTGGTAGGTAAACCAGTTTCGTACATTCACCTACCACCCCCAGCCCCTACACACTGGCGGGGCTAGCCGATATGGCTCTTATTTTGTTTAGTTACGACGACGCCGCCAGGCCATCAGCCCACCAGCCAACATGAACACTGCCGCTAGGCCAGCCATGCCCGTCGTAGTCGCACCAGTCACGGGCAGGTTCTTCGCGCTGGTCTTGAGTTTCCCGATCTTCACGGTAAACGAATCCAAGGCCTTACCCTTACCGTCATTAACCGTGATGGTGATCTTCTCACCAGGCTTCGCGTCTTCATTCGGGGTGACAGTGATACTGCCATCCGGATTGAGTGTTGCTGTTCCCGGGCCGTTCACCGTCACCGTGGTGCCACCAGGTACGTCACCGCCCTTGTTGGGTACGGTGATCTTCTTACCAGGCCCAGTGATCGAGTCGTCCCAGTCCGGGCCGGGTGCCGGCTCCGTAATCGTCACGGTGATGTTATCGAGGGGGTTGCCTACCTTATCAACAACCTTGACCGTGATCGTCTCACCAGGCTTGGCGCTCTCACCCGGGGTAACCGTGATAGACCCGTCAGGGTTCAACACCGCAGTACCAGGACCGTTTACTTCGGTCGTGGTCCCCTCAGGTACCTCGCCCTTCTTCTTTTCAACGGTTACCGGGGTGCCCGGGGTCGTGGTCGTATCATCCCAATCCGGTGTATCAATCACCTTCACCGGTACAGTAACCACCGGCTTATCAGGGGTGGGGTATTTCGGTGTCACCTCGACAGGCGGAGTCAACAGACCGGGAGTCTTGCCCTCAGGGATAGTGATGGTGACCTTGCAATCCTTATCCACCGTAATGGTCACTCCGTCAGCGCGCGTGATAGGACCGGTGGGTTCACATTGGGCAGGGTTATCGGGCCCGTTGATCGGATCAATAGTCACGCTCCCGTTCGGGGGAACCGGAGTCGGATCCGGATAGACCGGGACACCGGTACCAGCCATACAGACCTTTACCTCGTCCTCGTTCATATCCCGAACCTGAGACTCGGTCTTAGTAGTAGCGTTCTCCGGATCAAGCACCCACTTCTTCGAGACACTGTCCCACTTATAAGGCGTGGTTGTCACAGTCCGGGTTTGGGTGACTTTGCGGGTAGCGCAGTCTTTCGCACCGTCCTCAGCCGAGTCAGTCCATTCGGTTTCTTCAACCTTGAGGCCGGGGTTCACGGTGCATTCTTGCAACTCACTATCTGTCATATCCCGAGTTTGAGTCTCAGTCGTAGTCACGGCCTTCTCAGTATCCGCCACCCACTTCTTGGTAGCCGCATCCCACTTATAGGGAGTCGTCGTCACGCTGCGAGACTGCTTGACCTTACCGGTCTGACAGTCCTTAGCGCCCTCATCAGTCGAGTCAACCCACTCCGTGGTCTTTACATCGTCGGCGGGTGCAGGCGTGCAGACCTGCAGCTCGCTATCTGTCATATCCCGAACCTGGGTCTCAGTCGTGGTCACGGCCTTGTCAGTATCCGCCACCCACTTCTTGCTAGTGGCATCCCACTTATAGGGCGTGGTCGTCACGCTACGTGACTGCTTGACCTTACCGGTCTGGCAATCCTTAGCACCCTCATCAGTCGAATCCACCCACTCCGTGTTGTCGATCTTGTCGGCGGGCTTGGGGGTACAGACTTGCAGCTCAGCGTCGGTCATGTCACGAGTCTGGGTCTCAGTTACAGTTACTGAGTTTTCGGTGTCCAGCACATACTCATGAGCCACGGTGTCCCACTTATAGGGGGTTGTGGTCTTCGAGCGAGTCTGAGTCACCTTACCGGTAGCGCAATCCTTCGCATCCTCCTCAGTACTGTCTACCCATTCGGTGGTATCGATCTTGTCGGCGGGGCGAATCGCACACGCCATGAGTTCCGTGTCTGTCATGGGGCGGGTTTGAGTCTCAGACTCAACCTTCACCTTATCCGCATCCAAAACCCACGTCTTAGAGACGGTATCCCACTTATACGGGGTTGTGGTCTTACTGCGAGTCTGCGTGACGGTCTTAGCAGCACAGTTCTTCGCGTCCGCGCCATCTTGATCCACCCACTCGGCTGTCTTCACGTCATCGGCGGGCTTGGGGGTACAAACCTGAAGCTCACTATCGGTCATAGCACGAGTCTGAGTCTCAGTCTTCGTGGTCGCGTGATCCGGGTCAGCAACCCATTGCTTTCCGGCCGGGTCCCACTTGTGCGGGGTCGTGGTCACGGTGCGAGTTTGGGTTACCTGCTTCGTGTCACAATCCTTGGCGGAAGCATCGGTTGCATCCTCCCACGCGCCCTCGGTCACTGTATCTGCCGGGGCGGGTGTACGGACATACACCGAGAGCGGGGTAGCCTCAGTGAAATCAACCTTGCCGTCCCCGGCCGTGGTGAAGACACCCGCGGTGAACGACGTATTCACGTCACCAACCGTGTTGGCGGTAACGCTCACGGGCAGAGTACCGGTCGCAGTAGATGCCAGATCACCGGTAGAAACCTTTACAGCCGTCACAGTCGCGGGATCTGCCGGGCAGTCCGACCACGAGAGAGTCTTACCGGATTTATCAGCCGCAAGAGCGGTTGTTACTTCGGTGCGATCTTGAGTCGTGCATTGCACTGACGCGTCGTCGGACGGGGTACCTACGGATGCGAGGACTACGTTCTCGGGCACTGACCACACAAGCTCGCCCGTGGCATTACCGGTGGTGGCGTTACCCCACGCAAGCGTGAACGGAATCGCCGCCGTCCCGTTCTCCAACGTCACTGTGTTTTCCGGAGCGCTGGTAGAGACGGACGCGGTGGCCTGCTCAACCAGACCGGTGGTGAACGAGATGCTCTTAGAACGGCGTACCTCGCTCAGTGGCTGCTGAGGAGAGTCCAGGATAACCTTCGTGGTCCCGGTTTGCGGTGACTTAGCCATGACCTGGGCCTGCACTACATAGTTCGGGTTACCATCCACCACGGGGAAGGTGACAGTATCCCCAGGAATACCGCAATTCTCCCGATCCACATCACCCGTGGCTGGGGTTAGTTCCCCGGTGCCGGGGTTGGTGACTTTCAAACACGCCGGAAGCGTAGCCGTGACCGTGCCTTCGTTTAGGCCGTCTTTAGCGGTGAAACCAAGATTCAGGTTACGGACCTGACCAAACAAACCATCCGCCTTATCCCAGGCCGGATTCAAACCAAAGGTTCCATCAACAGCAGTGAAATACGAGTTTGAACGGAACACGCGCTCGGTTCCGTCAAGCACAGTAATATGTTTGACCGGGATTCGCGCTCCAACCTGGGTTGTATAAGTGGTGGGGCGATGTACCGCAGCGGTAAAGCTCCAACTTTGATCGGCTTTTGCCTTATCTGTTACACGAACGCGAACAGCCTTTACCGTGGACATGTCACCCGCATCAGTGCTCCACCCCGGCGCACTATCCCCATACGCGCCACAGGTAAAAGACTCCGAAAGTGAATCATCGTCACCACGGTAATACTCAAAGCTCTCCGCTAATTTATTACCGCTTCCATCATTCAAGTTAAATGCTGTGCCCTGACCGTGGGGCGCAAATTGGAGTTGCTGGGGATTAGCAGCGAAACATGCGGTTACACCCTTGCCTTGGTGCACCCCAAGCACATGCCATCGCGACCATATGAACGCTTTCTTTTCTTCACCTAAAGCAAGGCTTTCTCCTGGAGAAAACCTGTCTACACTCGGATAGAAAGAGATAGGATCGCGACCAACAGATGGCTTATTAGGATCGATGATTCCTTGAGAATACGCCGCTGATTCCATCGCGTATTCTTCGTTATTCAGGGTTTTAGCAACGATGCTAGCTTCACCCCACTCGATAGTCCGCTGAGTAGCAGCCGCCGCAACGGGAATATTAATATTAATGCGAACTTGAGATATTTCGGTTCGGCCCAGACCCCACTGCCCACCAGTATTCTCACGGGTCGGCCACGATGATGCGGTAAGATCAGCCCCGGTTACATCAAAAGAAAAAATACCATCACGATACGTACCGTTAGTGCACTGACCCGAGTTTCTAAATGAGTTGTCTTCACTAACCTTCGGGTCGTTTCTCAAATAGTTGTATGGCCAAAATGGTGAATGCGATTCGTTTGAGCAATTGACGATAGAGCCTTCCGGTAGTTTCACCGGGATGCTCACTCGATAGTCACCACTGAGTGCTTCAAGACCTTTATTCAACCCCTGAGAGGGGCGAGGAGCATTAATAGAAACGCCCATTGAGCCCCAAATTAGCCCATCTACCTGCTCATACTGCACAGAGTGAATAGGGGTATGGGTTACGGTGAAGTCTGGTTTTGCCGACACCTTTGTCGACACCGTATTCGAGGTAACACCACCAGCCGTGAACTGGAGCGGGATCACCGAGTCATTCGCGGCCCGGCGCACAAACACCTTCACCGCCGACTTCACCGACTGCCCAGCCGTACCCGACAGCTCACAGCGAAGCGTGTTCTTATTCTGGTACGTCAAATCATTCTTGATCGCGCTGCCCGCGTTCTTACAGAAAGAATCAGAACCCGGAGCAAACTCCACACCAGCAGGCAAGTCCGCCTCAAGCGTATAGTCACCATCCTCGGTGACCTGCCAGGACACCTCATAATCAACAGTATCCAGCGAACGCACAACCCCATTCTTCGGGCCGGTATCTTTACCAGGGCCTGCTTCTTGGCTGAAGTCAGGGGTACCATCAGCCACAACCGCGACCACAAGGTCCTTCACCATATGCTCGGCCGCAAAGCTATAAGACGCTACCCCCCCCCCGTCACAACAGCGAGCGCAGCAACAGACGCCGCAACCCGTTTCCCAATCTTGAACATCAAGACAAACCTTTCCACAAGTACCAAGCACCAAGCTTGATTAGAATCCAACCAACACCAAGAAAACCGCGAAAAACCAAGCCCTCCCGGCAATCCCTATCTGTTGGCGCGTGAAACAACCACCATCCAGTGGCCTTCAAACACATACCTTAACCGATTTCCTTGCATATTTGTTAAGAGAAAGACACCACTATTCACCCGCCACCCCGCACCCAACCGCCAGATCACCTACTCACAAGCCACTGACCTGCATCTTTACACATTTCATATGCGCATAATGGCTCCCGGAACGCACTCGCGCCTCACCCTTTCATCCTCACACCTCCGGCGCATCCACCGCCTGCCACATCTCCCACAGCCGGGCGTATTCCCCGCCGCGTTCGACCAGCTCATCGTGGCTGCCCAGCTCGGCAACCCGGCCGTCGATCATCACGGCCACCCGGTCCGCTGCATGGGCGCTATACAGGCGGTGCGCGATGGAAATAACGGTGCGCCCTTCCAGCACCCGCGCCAGGGCGCGCTCCGCCGAGCGCGCCGCATTCGGATCCAGCATCGCGGTGGCCTCGTCCAAAATAAGGATCTGCGGGTCCAGCACAATAATGCGGGCCAGCGCCAACTGCTGGGCCTGCGCGGGCGAAAGCTCGCGCGCCCCGCCCGCCAACCGCTCTTCCAAAGGCAGATCCAATTCCACCGCCGCGAGCGCGGCCCGCATCTCCGCCTCGCTGGCATCGGCGCGGGCCATGCGCAGGTTATCGGCCACCGTTCCCACGAACACATGGTGCTCCTGCGTGACCAGCGATACCGTGGCATGTAGGTGATCCTCCCGAATCCGGGAAGCATCCGCCCCGCCGATCCGCACCGCGCCCGATTCGGGCCGGTTGATTCCGGCAATCAGCCGGGCCAGCGTGGATTTCCCGGCCCCGGACGGCCCCACAATCGCCAGGTGCTCACCGCTGCGCACCTCCAGATCAACGCCCTTGAGCGCGTAGGCGCGTGGCTCGCTAGGCCCGGCGTCGTCGTTAATAGTGCGGCCGTAACGGAAACGCACGCCGCGCAATTCCACATCGGTTCCACGCGGCACGTCGGGGCGCGACTCCGGCGGCACCGTATCCACCCCGAAAATGCGGGCGAAGGACACCAGGGAATACTGGAGTTCGGTGATGAACCAGCCGAGTTCTTCGAGCGGGCCGGCCAGTTGGATCGCGAGCATCGTGACCGTGATGACCTGGCCGAGGGTCGCGGCGCCGCGCGGGATGAGCAGCGCGCCTACCAGCGGCGTGACCAGGACCGGCAGCCACACGGACAGCGCCACGCCGGCGCGGAACAGCCACACGATTCCCGCGCCGTACGTTTCCACGCGCACGTGTTCCTCGATGAAGGTGCCCAGGCGCCCGAGGCGCACCCGCCCCAGATTGAGGGCGTCGACGGTGGTTTTTTGGGTGACGGTTTCGGAAACCGAGCCGGCAAATGCCGCGCGCACCGCGCTCCCCGACTGGAAAACCGGGACGATACGGCGCAGGAACCAGCGCACCACCGCGGTGACCAGCGCCGTGAGGAACAGCGTCCAGCCGAGGGCCGGGGCCGCCAGCAGCGCCGCACCCAGCGAGACGCACACGGTGGTCACCAGCACCACGAGACTGGAAATTCCGCGTTGGATGAAGAATTGCACGCGGGTGATATCGTCCGTGGTGCGGCCGAGGAGGTCGCCGGAGCCGGCGCTTTCCACCAGGTCAAGGGGCAAGTGGGTGATACCGTGCACCACGCCGTCGCGCAGCTGGGCGAAAACCCGGTTGCCAAAGTATTCCGCGCGCAGATCCGCGAGGAACGTGAACAGCGTGTGGACCGCGACCGCCCCGAGCATGAGCGCGATGAGCGTGGCCGCGCGGGCGGCGGCTTCCGGGTGGCCGGCGATGTCGATAGCGCGGCCGATCACGATGGGCGAAATAACGGCCGCGATGGCCGCCACCAATTGCAGCCCGACGACCAGGCTGAATTCGCCCAGGCGCCCGCGGACAATGCGCGCCAGGGCACGCACGGAAAAACGGCGGGATGCGATGGGAAGGATCATGCCGGCTCCTCTCCGGGTTGCGGTTCTTCTCCGGTTTCCCGCACCACGATGCGGCGGTAGTCCGGGTGGTCGAGTAGGTGCGCGTGCGTGCCGCGCGCGATTTCTTTGCCGTCGCGAATAAGAACGACGACGTCAGCTGCCCCCAGCACCAGCGGGGATGCCGAGACAACCACGGTGGTGCGCCCCTTCCTGGCCTGGGCCAAGGCAGCGGTGATACGGGCCTCGGTGTGGGAATCCACCGCGGAGGTGGGGTCCACGAGGATGGCGATCTCCGGGTCGGAGGCCAGCAGCCGGGCCAGCACCAGGCGCTGGCGCTGGCCACCCGAAACATTGCGGCCGCGCTCGGTCACGGTGCCGTCCAGGCCGCCCAGCGACTCCACGGCGTCGCGGGCCTGGGCGGCGGCCAGCGCTCGGTTGAGCTGGTCATCGGCGCTGGTATCCGCCGGGGCGTGCTGGTGGCCGGCCTGTCCGCTCGAATAATCCTCGAACAGCTGGGGCAGGGTGCGGGCCGGAACAGCCGGAGCGTGCTCGCCCTGGAGATTCTCACGCAGGGTGCCGGCGAAAAGATCGGCGACCGGACCGGAGTAGCGGATGTGGGCGCGGAGTTCGTCCAGCGGGATATCCGCGGCGCGGGCTTCGCCCGGAGCGGGCGCCCCGCCCGGCTCGCCGTTAGGTGGCGGGGCAGGCCAGCGCAGGCGGATGGCGGCGTCGTCGTTCATACGCGCGAGCCGCGCCGCAATCGCGGTGCCCTCCTCCACGTTCGCACCCACCACGGCCGTGAAGCGCCCGGCTTCGATGTGCAAGTCCGCCGCGGCGTCGTACAGCGAAACCGCGCGCCAGTCCGGCGGAATCACAGTGCCGGTATCGGGCAGCAGCGGTTCGGCCGCGAGCGCGCGCGTGATTTTTTTGGCGCTGACCCAGGCCGCGACCGCGCTGGTCGCGAAGCTGGAGAACATGATGATGGGCATGGAGAGGATGGCGCAATAGCCGGCGAACGCGAAGAGTTCGCCGGCGGTGAGGTGCCCGCTAAGTAGCATGCTCACGCCCACCGTCACGATGACCGCCTGGAAAATAAGCGGGCCGCCGTTGGTCACGGTGGACATGAGGGCACGCGACGGGGCGGCGTCGAAACCGGCCTTTTTGACCGCTTCCGATTGTTCGCGGTAGCGCGCATTGTAGTAATCTTCTCCGCCGACGCCGCGCATCACCCGCAGCCCGACCACGCCGTCCGTGGCCAATGTGGTGAGTTTGCCCTGTTCCTCGCGCAGCGGCTCGCGCCATTTGGCCATGACGCGGGAAATCCAGGAGACAACCGCCATCACCAGCGGCAGGCCGATAATCACCGCGAGGCCAAGCGGCACACTCATCCGCATCATGAGCACCGCCACCAGCGCGAAGGACAGCAGCGAGGCCAGGGTGGACGGGGTGTTGATGAGCATGGCCCCGACCATGTAGGTATCCGAGTTGAGCACGGAGACGACGTCGCCGGTTTGCATCTCCAGATCAGTGCGGCGCGGGAAAAGCCGGGCGGCGAGGGTGCGCTGCGGATGGATCATCGCCCGCATCCACAGCACGTTCTCGGGGATTTCCGTGCAGAGCGTGAGGGCAAGAATAAGAGTGGCGACGACGAAGGCCCCTGCCGGAGCGAGGAGCTCGGCGGTGATGCCGTGCTCCAGCCCGGAATCTAGCATTTTCCCAACGAAGTGAATTTGGGCCACGCTGGCCACCGAGGTCAGGCAGGCGATCAGCGTGGTCAGCGCGATCAGCCCGGCGTTTTCGCGGGTAATGGCGAGGAGGAACGCGAGGGGCCGATTCGGGTAGGCGTGGATGTGTTCCTCGGAGAAGCGCAGCGAGCACGGGCGGAAGGCAGCGAAGCGGGAGATATGCGGGGTGGGTTTTGGGTGCGTGGCGGACGCGGCCGAGGGCTGGGTCATGGGATTCCTCAAGATGCTGTGGTTCGAATATTCCGTGGAGCTGGATCAGGATCCGGAGCTGAGCTAGAGCCGGTTCTGAACTGGCGGTGCACCGAGCTTAGGTGGAGCTGATCGGGAGCGGAGCACGCGAAAATTGCGGGGGTACGCGGAGTGAGCGCGAGTGCGCCAATGTACCTACCGGTGAGTGCTGCGTGCGTGACCTGGCGTGACTGCCGCGCTTCAACGCGAGGCGCCACGCCGATCTACAGGAATAGTTGAATGCCCATGGGTGGAATCGTAGCACAGAAATTCCGGGCGCCGAGCGCCCCGTAAGCCATGCGTTTCGCGAGTTGAGCGAGCGCCGGGTGCCCTATAGGCCCCTATAACTCGAACCTCAGGATTCACACCAGTCCCTGGGGAGGAGGCATGTGTTGTCAGAGCTGTACTTCGCTTGTACAACATCCGCAGTACACTCCGGAAAACACACCACCCGCCCCGCCGGCCGCGGTGCGACGATGCCCCAGCGGGGCAACAAAACGTGCATTCTGAACCGTACCGGCCACAGAATGTACGTCCCTGACAATAAAACAGGGAAAAACTGTCACCCACGTACACTTTGTTCGCGATGAAGGCTCGTCACCAAGTCAAGGGCAAACATAGTGCAAATTCCGGACGGTCGGGGCTGCGTAGTGCAAACTCAGAGCAGAAATCGGGCCAAAATGGTGCGTAGATTTGCACCCTGTTGTGGGATCGCTATTGATCTTTCAACCCGCGGTGCTGCCGTCCAGAGTTGAAATCAAAGACCCCGGCGGTGAGAGCGCCGGGGTCTCTGTCGGAAAGGATATTCCCATGAAAGAAAGGAACTATCCGGCGATAACTGTACGGCACAACGCTGTAGAGCGCAATGGAAAATTAGGGGTCATGCCGGGTAATGACATTTGGGGCGATATCGCCAAAACCGCTATGGGCAATGCCAGCGGAGCTCATATCAACTGTGGTGCTCAAGGGGGGAGTTGAACCCCCACGCCCTCACGGGCACACGGACCTGAACCGTGCGCGTCTGCCTATTCCGCCACTTGAGCAAGTGCACGTATGAGCTTATCGTCTCATCCCCGATTAGTCCAAGTTTTTGCAGCACGAATTTACGTGAGACGCGTCGCAGCGCCGCACTGCCAGCTGGGCGTCGTCGCCCCACTACCCGCTCCGCTCACGGCGCGGAAGGTAGCGGCGCACCGGCGCGGGCGATTACAGTCGCCTATAGAAGCCGCGGAGGCTTGACGAGCTACACAGGCTGAGCGCTACAGAAGCTTGAGAAGCCGCAACGGTTCACGAAGCTACACAGGCTCACGAAGCTTCAGCGGCCGCGGAAGCTTGACGAGCTACAAAGGCTGAGAAGCTACAGAAGCGAACAGGAATAGGGAAGGGGCAGGGCCATGGGCGCCCTCGGGAAGTTTGAAAAAGGAGTGGAGAACGCCGTCGCCGGGGCGTTCCGCGTTTTCCAGTCCGAGCTGAAGCCGGTGGAAATCCTCACCGACATCAAAAAGGCCATGACGCGCGATGCCGCGGAGCTGTCCCGCGACCGCACCGTCGCCCCGAATGTTTTTACTGTTGCGCTCGCCCCGGCGGATCTGGCCCGGGTGGATTCCTGGGGCCAGGAAGCCCTCCGCGAGGAACTCGCCCGTTCCGCGGTGGAATACGCCACCGAACAGGACTATCTTTTCGTCGGCCCGATTGAGATCACATTCGAGGAGGATCCCCAGTTGCGCGAAGGAACAGCACGCACCCGGACAACCACGCAGCGCGGCGCCATCGCCCCGGCCACTCGCAGCGCCGGCACGGAGGAAAACCCGCTCATCCAGGTGGGCCGGGACCGCTACCTCCTCACCGGCACCACCGCAATCATCGGCCGCGGCTCCGATTGCGATATCAGCGTGGACGATTCTGGCATCTCCCGCCACCACCTCGAACTCCAGGTCACCCCGAACGGCGTGATCGCCACGGATCTCAACTCCACGAACGGCACTTTCGTGGAGGGCCACCGCATTAGCGCGGCCACCCTGGTGGACGGCAATACCATCACCATCGGCCGCACCCACATTATGTTTTGGACCGGAACGGCCTCCGCCTCATGAATCTCGCAATAACCTTATTGCGCTTCGGTTTTCTAGCGCTGCTGTGGCTGTTCATTTTCGCCGTCGTGCTGACGGTGCGCCGCGATGTGCTGGGAACGGACGTGCGCCGTCGTTCTTCTCTTCTTTCGGCACGACGCCGCAGCATCCACGCGCCCGCCCCCGCGGAAAACGACTCCCCCGCAGCGCCTGCCGCGCCCGTCGAACGGCCCGTCTACCTGGTGGTGACCGGCGGTCCGCTGCTGGGAACCGCGGTGCCGCTCAGCTCGCAACCGGTCTATATCGGGCGCGCCCCGGATAACACGCTCGTCCTGGATGACACGTATGCTTCCGGGCATCACGCCCGGATTTTCGCGGCGGAGGGCCGGCGCTGGGTGGAGGATCTGGGCTCAACAAACGGTACCCTGGTAGGGGGGATCCGCATTAACGGCTCGGCCGCGCTGGACCCCGGCGTTGTTATTCAGGTGGGGGAAACCACGATGGAGCTACAAGTTTGAGTATTCAGCTACGCTACGCGGCGTTTTCCGATGTCGGCCTGGTTCGTTCCAATAACCAGGACGGTGGCTACGCCTCGCCTCATTTGCTCGTGGTGGCAGATGGGATGGGCGGGGCGGCCGCCGGGGATATCGCCTCGTCGGTGACGGTGGGTCATTTGGTGGCGGTGGATGATGTGCACGCCGCCGATGATTTGCTGCCGCTGCTGCGCCGCGCGGTGGAGGCCGCGCATGACGATATGCTCGCGCTCGTGGCGGAGAACCCGAAAATGGCGGGCATGGGCACCACCTGTATCGCGATGCTGCGCGCCTCGAATAAGCTCGCGATGGTGCATATTGGTGATTCGCGGGCGTATTTGTTGCGGGATGGGAAGCTCGGGCAGGTTACGCATGACCACACCCTGGTCCAGTACCTCGTGGATCACGGCCGGCTCACCCCGGAGGAAGCTGAGCACCACCCGCAGCGCAATGTGATTATGCGGGCGCTCGGGGATACTCCCGGCGAGGTGGAGCTGGATGAATCCGTGCGGGAAGCGCGGGTGGGGGACCGCTGGCTGCTGTGTTCGGACGGCCTGTTCGGCGTGGTCGCGCATGACACCATCGAGCACGCCATGTGCGCGATCCCGGATCTGCACCAGCTGGGCGAACATCTCATTGATTTGGCGCTGGCGGCCGGCGCGCCCGATAACGTCACGGTTATTCTTGCGGATGTTATTGACGACGCCGCACTTACCAGCCCGCTGCCCTCCCAGCCGATCGTGGTGGGTTCGGCGGCGCGCGATTACCGGCGGCCCACCCGCGGGGGGAATTCCGCGGCCGCCAAAGCGGCGACGCTGACGCGGAATGCGAATGTCGGGGCTGGCGCAGGTGCCGGGGCTGGCGGCGCTGATGCGGCTGGTGCTGCGGGCGGCGCTAGTGCGGGTAGCCACAACGATGCCGGCAATAGTGAAACTCCCGGGGTGTCCAACAGCTCAAGCGATTCCACCGCCGCGCCCGGAAGTGCCCACCCGAAGGTAAGCGCCAAGAAAAACGCGAAAAATAGCTCCGCGACTGATGCAGGTAATGCCGGCCGCGGATCCGGTGCAGGCCGCGGAAACTCGGGGGCGGAGGGGGCGCCCCGCGCGCGCTGGGGAGCACGCCTGGCTGTTATTCTGACCATCCTGGGCCTGGCGGTGGCCGGCCTCTTTGGCGCTTACCGCTGGACCCAAAGCCGCTACTACGTGGCCAATAACAATGGCATCGTCACGATTTACCGGGGAATCCCGCAGCGGCTCGGCCCGCTGGAATTCTCCCACGCAGCGGAAGCTACTGATCTTCAGGTCCGTGACCTCACCCCGGTGGCCCAAGATCGGCTAGCCACACCCATCACGCGCGCTTCGCTGCGCGAAGCGCGCGCCGTCGTCGCCGCCCTGCGTGAACAAAAAGCCCAGAACAACGAAGCTACGCCAGCGCCCGCGAGCGCGAGCCCCGCGCCCAGCGCTTCGGCCGCGCCGGCACCGGGAGCGACCACCCCGGCACCCGGGCAGAGCGCGCCCGCGCCAGAACAGCCGGCGCCGGCACCCGCCGCAAACGCCCCCGCCCCCGCGAACCCGGGAGAGAACCGATGAGCACGGTGGTTCCCCCGCGCACGCGCCGCGGCCGCTGGCCCGAGATCACCCTGCTGCTCCTGGCCGGAGCCATCGGGGTGGGTGCCTATTACCTGGTGTGGACCGGGCTGGGTAATACCGGCGCGGGCAATGCCGGAGCGCCTGCTACAGGAGCGGATGCTGCCGGAGCGGGTACTGCCGCGCTGCCGCCGAGCTTCGCGCTGGTGGTGGGCGCCGGCGCCGCCCTGGTTTTCGCCTGTCACCTGCTCATTCGCGCGCTGTGCCCCTACGCCGACCCGGTGCTCTTCCCCTGCGCGATCGCGCTCAACGGGCTGGGCCTGGCCATGATCTACCGGGTGGACGCCGCCGCGGATACCAACCACGCCCGCAGCCAGCTCATCCTCACGGCCGGGGCGCTGGTGTTCTTCGCCATCACCATCCTCGCGGTGCGTAATTACCGGGTGCTGCAAAATTACATGTGGACCTCCCTCATCGCCGGGGTGGTGCTGCTCCTGCTGCCGCTCAGCCCGCTGGGCCGCACCCTCAACGGCTCGCGCCTGTGGATCGCGGTGGGCGGGATGTCCTTCCAGCCGGCGGAGGTCGCGAAAATCTGTTTCGCGGTGTTCTTCGCGGCCTACCTCGTGACCGAACGCGATAACCTGGCGCTGGCCGGCCCGAAAGTCCTGGGGATTCGCCTGCCCAAAGCCCGCCATATCCTCCCGGTGCTCATCGCCTGGGCGCTGTGCATGGGCGTCCTCGTTTTTGAACGCGATTTCGGCACCGCGCTGCTCTTCTTCGGGCTGTTCGTGGCGATGCTGTGGGTGGCCACCGAGCAGGTCTCCTGGCTGGCCATCGGCGGCCTCCTCACCGTGGGCGGCGTGTGGTTCATTTCCACCACGGTTTCCCACGTGCAGGCGCGCTTCGCCATCTGGCTCAACCCCTTCGACCCCGAACTTTATGATGCCGTCGGCGGCTCCTACCAGGTGGTTCAGGGGCTCTTCGGCATGGCCTCCGGCGGGCTCTTCGGCGCGGGGCTCGGGCGCGGCTACCCGAACCTGGTGTACGCGGCGCATTCCGATTTCATTTACGCCTCCTTTGCCGAGGAACTCGGGCTGGTGGGCGTGGGCGCCATCCTGTGCATCTACCTGCTTCTTATCAGCCGCGGCATGCGGGTCGCCCTGGAATCACGCGACGGCTTCGGCAAACTCCTCGCCTCCGGGCTTTCCTTCGTGCTCGGGCTGCAATGCTTCATCGTCATCGGCGGGGTGACGCGCATTATCCCGCTCACCGGCCTGGCTCTGCCTTTCCTCGCGCACGGCGGCTCGGCGCTGCTGACGAATTGGATTATTATCGCGCTGCTTATCCGCATGTCGCACACCGCGCGCCGCCCCGAAGAAGCCCGCCCGCTGCCCACCACCGACGAACTCGCGATCCTGCGTGGGAACGCTGATGAGGGCGATGGTGAGGGCGACGACGACGCGCGCCGCGCCCCGCGCGGCCCGGGAAGCTCGGCCGGCGGCGCTCGCACGGAGGTGGTGCGCCCGTGAATCGCCCTATCCGCCAGCTCGTCGCGGTCATCGCGGTCATGTTCTTAGGCTTGGCCGGCTCGACCACCGCAATCCAGTTCTTCCAGGCCGCCAGCCTGAATGCCAACGCGTGGAATGTGCGCACGCTCTACCGCGAATACGGCACCCAGCGCGGTCCCATTATCGTGGCCGGGGAATCCATCGTCTCCTCCCAACCCATCGACGATGCCTACAATTACCTGCGCGTCTACGAGCGCCCGGAGATCTACTCGAACCTCACCGGCTACTACTCCATCGCTCATAACTCGATGACGGGCTTGGAACGCGCCATGAACCCCGTGCTGGGCGGCTCGGATTCCTCCCTGGCCGGTCAGCGTATCGAAGAACTCATCACCGGCTCCCAACCCCAGGGCGGGGGCGTTGAGCTCACTATCGACCCCCAGCTCCAGGAGGCCGCAGCCGCCGCGCTGGGTAACCAGCGCGGCGCCGTCGTCGTACTTAATTCCCGCACCGGAGATATTCTGGCGCAGGTCTCCACGCCCGGATTCGACCCGAACGGCGTAGCCACGCACGATACCGCGGCCGCGCGCGAGAACTACCAGGCCCTCGAAGCCGACCCCACCACGCCGCTCATCGACCGGGCCACCGGCGGCGACCAATACGCACCCGGCTCCTCCTTCAAACTCCTCACCGCCACCGCGATGATCGAAAACCTCGGGCTCACCCCCGATTCGCTGGTGGAGGCCCCGCGCACGTTCGTGCCGCCGGGAACCACGCACGATATGTGGAATCCCGGGCAGGCCGCCTGCGGGGACGGCTCCGGGCAGGTGAAACTCACCGAGGCTTTCGCGCAATCGTGCAATACCCCGTTCGCGATTGGCGGGATCAAGGTGGGCCCGGAAAAAATGGTGGCGCAGGCCGAAAAATTCGGCTTCAATAGCGAGCTTGCCACGCCGCTACCTGTGTCCGCCTCGCGTTTCCCCGCGCCGGAAGATGCCGCCGCGCTCGCCATGGATTCCATCGGGCAGCGCGATATTCGGGTCACCCCGATGCAGATGGCGATGGTTGGGGCGGCGATTGCTAATGACGGCGTCGTGATGAAACCGAATCTGGTGCGCCGCACCCTCACCGCGGATCTTGAACCCGTGAGCGAAAGCGAACCGGAAGTGCTCTCCCGGGCGATGAGCCAGCAAACCGCCGGCTTTATGCACCAGATGATGGTGGATGAGGTCAAGCACGGCACCGGGTACCTCTTCACGCTCCCCGGGATTGAAACTTCCGGGAAAACCGGGACCGCGGAAATCACGAACGATATCCCCCCGCACGCGTGGTTCGTGGGGAATGCGACCATCGGGGACACGGCCTATACCGTGGCCGTGATCGTGGAAAATTCGGGCAATGCGGTGTGGAATGGCGACGGCGGCTCCGTTGCCGCACCCCTTGCCCGCACAGTACTTGAAGCTAAGGTGAACTAAGCAAATGCTCAGCAGAAAGGTGACGCGACGTGAATGATATCCCCCGCGTACTCGGCAACCGCTACCAGGTGGGCGACATCATCGGTCGAGGCGGTATGGCCGAAGTACATCTCGGCTACGATACCCGGCTCTCACGCACGGTAGCGATTAAGATCCTGCGCACCGACCTGGCGCAGGATGCCACCTTCCTGGCCCGTTTCCGGCGCGAAGCCCAATCGGCGGCCGCGCTCAACCACCCCTCCATCGTGTCCGTATACGACACCGGCGAGGAAACCGTGACCTCCGCGGGCGGCACCGAGCTGGCGCTGCCCTATATCGTGATGGAGTACGTCAAGGGCCGCACCGTGGCCTCCCTGCTGCACGGCGGGGACCCGGTGCCCATCGGCGAGGCCGTGCAGATCGTGGTGGGCGTGCTCTCCGCGCTGGAATACTCCCACCACGAAGGCATCATTCACCGCGATATCAAGCCGGGCAATATTATGCTCACCACCGGCGGCAAGGTGAAGGTCATGGACTTCGGGATCGCGCGCGCCATCGCCGATTCCGCCGCCACCATGACGCAGACCAATTCCGTGGTGGGCACCGCCCAGTACCTCTCCCCCGAGCAGGCGCGCGGCGAAGTGGTGGACGCGCGCTCGGACCTGTACTCCACCGGCTGCGTGCTCTACGAGCTCCTCACCGGGCGGCCGCCCTTCGTGGGCGATAGCGCGGTGGCGGTGGCCTACCAGCACGTCTCGGAAACCCCGAAGCCGGCCTCCCAGATCGCTTCCGATATTCCCGACGCCATCGACCGGGTGGTCATGAAATCCCTGGCGAAGAGCCGCGAGGACCGCTACCAGGACGCCGCCGAATTCCGCGCGGATCTGCTGGCGGCGGCGCGCGGGGAAGGCGTGGACGCCCCGGCGGTTTCCTCGTGGAACGCCTACGGGGCGGGGGCTGGTATCGCGGGCGCCGGGGCCGGTGCTATTGCGGGAGCCGGTGTGGCGGGTGCCGCGGGCGCCGCGGGCCTTGGCGGTGCCGCCGGCGCGAATGCCGCAACCGCAGCCACGCAAGCTTATTCGGCCGCTAATACACGCCCCGCTTCCACTACTGCTTATCCCACCGCGACTGCCGGAAGCCCCGGCGGTGCCGCGGGCGGTGCGGGTGCCGGCGGACACGGAGGCGCCGGTGCCGGTGCAATTTCTAGTACGACGACGCAGCCGGGCGGCGCGCCCACCTACCCGGGCGGGTACCCGACGGGCGCCTATCCTGGGGCTTACCCCACGGGCAGCTACCCCACCGGGAGCTATCCGGGCTATGACCCGGCGGCAACCGGCGCACAACCGCCGGTGAAGAAGAAGTCCAATGCGCCCTTCATTTGGGGCGGGGTGGCTTTGCTTGTTATCGCCCTGGGGATTCTGGGCTGGTTCTTCCTCTCCGGCCGGGGCGACTCTGCCGAGCCGCAGCCCACCGAGACCGCGGTGGCGCAGGTGACGATCCCCGATATGACGGGGTGGACCGAGGTGCAGGCCAGCCAGCAACTGACTAGCTTGGGCCTGGAATTCGTGCGCGGCACGGATGTGTCCAGCGATACCGTGGACAAGGGGCTGGTCGTGTCCTCCAACCCGGCAATGCGGAGCACCGTGGATGTGGGTAGCCGGGTGACCTTGCACTTCTCCTCCGGACCCTCGGCCGTGCAGGTTCCCGATGTGGTGGGGATGAGCACGGATCAGGCTTCCCAGGCGCTGCGCGCGGCCGGGCTGACCGTGGGCGGCATGGAGCAGGTCAATGATCCGAGCGAGGACCGCGACCGGGTGGTGTCCACCAGCCCGAATGTGGGTGAAAGCGTGAAGCCGGGCAGCACCGTCAAGCTGCAGGTAGCCAGCGGCAATGTGGCAGTTCCGGATGTGCGCGGAATGAGCGTGGATGAGGCGCGGGCGGCGCTGCGCGATGCTCGCCTCACAGTGGTGGGCCAAGGCGAGCAGGAAGTCAGCGACCCGGCCAAGGTTGGCAAGGTTGTGGATGCGAGCATCGCCCCGGGCACCGTGGTGCAGCGCGATACCGAGATGCGCATTACCGTGGGCATCGCCCCGGCGCCCACTCCCACCCCGAGCACTCCGCCGGCCGGCTCAGGTTCCGGCGGCTCCGGCTCGGGCGGATCGGGTGGCTCCGGCGGTTCGGGCGGCGGCGCCCATCCCAATCCCGCTCCCACCGGCCAGGGAAACGGGTAAGTACGGGTAGCTAGCGGCCGGTTTCGGACAGCACGGCCTAGCTCTATGTCAGGTCAGGCACGGCGCGGTTCCGAACGGCCTAGTCCGCAAAAAGCAACCACAGCTACATTAACTTTTTTGAATCATGCACTGGCGTTGCTTTTTGTGCGCTCCCGGCCCACAGCGTTGCATCCTGTAGATCCTCCGTGTCGAGGCGTTGCTTTTTGAGAGCTTCCGCGCCGAGAGGTTGCATTCTGTGAGCCCTGGCGTTGTGGTGTTGCTATTTGTCGGTGCCAACGCCGAGAGGTTGCATTTTGCGAGCACCTCCCCGGAGCTGTCTACGCTTGTATACTCCTGGGGAAGAAGTAGGCATTGTGCTAGCCAACGAAATGTACGTGGGCGACAGTTTTTCCCTGTTTTATTGTCAGGGATGTACATTCTGCACCCCTAACGGTCCAGAATGCACGGTTTGTTCCCTCCTTAGGCCGCCGGCTCGGCCCGGAAAAGAAAGTGGTACTCCAGAACAGAAAACCGGCCGTTGGTTGTAGCTCCAGTACCACTTTGTTTCCAGGGGTGGTCCGACGCCGAGTTGAGCCGCCTTAGCACCGACTTGGAGCCAGACTCGCGCGGGCTACTGGCTGATGGTGGTGTCCTGCGGGCGGAACACGGTATTCACCCAGGGGAAGACCCACTCGAACAGCGCGAAAACAATCGCGGCGATGATGATGAGGGCCTCGATGACCTTCAGCCACGTCGGGCCGGGCAAGTGCCGCCAAATAAATCCGTACATTACGTGCTCCGTTTCTCTGCTCTTGACGAGAAAGATTCTTGATGGGCGCCGGCCGCCTACTTCACCAGCTCCGCCGGGGCGCCCTCGGCGGCGTCGACCCAATGATCGAGAGTGGCGTAGGTGATCCAGCGGTCGCTGGACACAAAGGGCGGATGGCAGGTGGTGATGGTGAGGATGCGCTGCGTGGGTGCCTCTTCCGGATGATTCGGCACCGGGGCCAGCACGCCGACCTGCGTGGGCGGCACCACCTCGTGTTCGCCCACCTTGTACACGTAGTAGGCGTTCTTGGTTTGCACGATGATCGGGTCGCCGGGCTGAAGCTCGGGCACATCGCGCATGGCCGCGCCGTAGGTCTGCCGGTGCGCGGTAATCGCGTAATTGCCGACCTCACCCACGTACTGGGTATCCGGGTAATGCCCGAAACTGCCGGTATCCACCACGGCTTCCAGGTCCACGCCGTATTTGACGGTGTAACGCCAGTCGGCGCCGAAGCGCGGGATGTAAATAATGCCTTCCAGGTCCCCGGTGCGATTCACGTGGTCCGCGGCCGGCGGGGCATCCGTGCGCGGGGTCCCCACCTTGCTGGCCCCCCGCGGATCGCCCCACTGCTTATTGACGTTCTCGATCTGCTGGGCCTGATCGCGGTTCGCGCCCAGGTCAGTCCAGTAGACCTGCCACACAATAAAGAGGCCCACCACGATTCCCGCGGTAATGAGCAGCTCGCCAATCACGCCGATAATCGCGTTGAGGATGCCGCCGCGGCGCCGCGCGGGCGCGGCCGGCCGGGTTGCGGTGAGAGTGGCGGTGGCGGCCTGCGCGGGAAGCTGCGCCGTCGTACCAACACCGGTTGCACCTGCACCGGGCGTCCCGGCACCGGCGGTAGCCGGACGGTAGCGCCCCACAGCTTCGTGCCGCGGAGCGCGAGCAGCGTTTCCTTCCGCCGCACGCCGCCCCGCACGACGCCCTCGTTCGGGCTGCTGTTCGCGCATAGTATCACCTTCCACTGCCACCGGATTCGTACTAGAAACAGAATAGTGGTTCCGGCTCGAAAAATGCGGTGAGATAACTCCCCTCATTTTTTACGACGACGCCGCCCCGCGCCCGCGCGCCACTCGCGAGCGCCCGCGCACATGGCCACGCGCCGGCTTTTGTGAAAAAATACCAGAGGAATCGGGCGATATGGTGCGCCACCGGGCGCGCTACTTCGTTAGGCTTAGGGGCGGAAGGATCCGCGGAAGGTAGAACATGACAGATCAACAGTACGACGAACCCGAACTTTCGGAAGCCGCCGGCAGCGCTGCCCCGGCTCGGAAGTCGCGCAAGAGCGCTGCGCCCTCGGCGAAGAATGTGCGCCGCCCCGGCACCAAGCGCGATATTGAGGCGCAGGCCAGCCGGGAAAAGGAAGCAGCCAAGCGCTCCCACAAGGTCGCGCAGAAGGATCGCCGCTCGCCGAGCTGGTGGGCGCCGGTGATGTGCACGCTCATGATTATCGGGCTCATCGTGGTGGTGCTGGCCTACGTGACCGGCGGCCGTTTCCCCATTCCGGGGTGGAATAACGGAAATCTTTTCCTCGGCTTCGGGTTCATGATCGTGGGCTTCCTCATGACAATGGGGTGGAAGTAGCCGATGGGGAAAGCAGTGAAACGGGTCGGTATCCTCACTGCCGGCGGTGACGCCCCCGGGCTCAATGCCGCCATCCGCGGTTTCGGAAAAGCCGCGATGGGTAAATACGGCATGGAGCTGGTGGGATACCGCAACGGTATTACCGGGCTCGTCAATAACCGCTATATGCCGCTGGATTCGGATTCCCTGGCCGGGATTTTGACGCAGGGCGGCACCATGCTGGGGACTTCGCGCGATAAGGTCCATAAGTTCCCGGACGGCAACGGCGGGTACGTGGATATGATCCCGCAGATCGCCCAGAACCTCGAAGATGAGCATATTGACGCGCTGGTGTGCATCGGCGGGGGCGGGACCGCGAAGAACGCGAACCGGCTGGCGCAGGCCGGGCTTCCCGTGATCCACCTGCCCAAGACCATCGATAACGACATTATGCACACGGACACCAGCTTCGGTTTTTCGACGGCGCTGTCCATCGCCACCGATGCTATCGACCGGCTTCATTCCACCGCCCACTCTCATCACCGCATTATCGTGGTGGAGCTTATGGGGCATCGCGCCGGGTGGCTGACGCTGGGCGCCGGGATTGCCGGGGGTGCCGATATTATTCTCATCCCGGAGATTCCGTATTCGATTGAGTCGTGCGCGGCGTCGATTCGGCGGCGGGCGGAAAACGGGCGGCCTTTCTCCGTGGTGGCCGTGGCCGAAGGCGCGCATTCGATTCCGGTGGCCGCGCAGCTGGCCGCCGCGAATGACCTGGTGCGCCACGCCCCCACCCCGGAGGCGAAGGAGGCGGCGAAGAGCCACCGGCGTTCCATTGAGGAAAACGAGCGCGAATCGACTTTCCTGGTGGCGCAGCAACTGGAGGAAGCCACCGGGCTGGAAGCGCGCGTGACGATCCTCGGCTACGTGCAGCGCGGGGGGATTCCCGACGCCGCCGACCGGCTGCTGGGAACCGTGCTGGGAAGTGCGGCTGCCGATGTGGTGGCGCACGGGAAATCCGGCGTGATGATCGCCTCCCAGAACGGGCAGGCGGTGCCGGTGCCGCTGGAGGACGTAGCCGGGAAGGACAAGCTGGTCCCGGTGGATCACCCCTGGGTGGCCGCGGCGCGCGCCGTCGGCACCAGCCTGGGTGAGGCGCTTTAGGAATACTACGTACGAATGAAGGGGGCGGCCGCGCCGATTGGCGGGCCGCCCCCTTTTTGTGTTTGCGGTTAGTTGGTGTACTCAGCGCAGGCCGGCGTGGGTAGCACCGGCGGGCGCAGACCCGGCCGGCACCACGCGGGCGAACTTAGCGCCGCACCGCCGGGGTATCGGTTCCGTTGCCGTCCCAATCACCCACGTACAGTTCGTCGCTCACGCGCCCGTAGCTGAGAACGGAATCGGCGTTCCCGGCACCCAGCGAGTTCTTGACGTAGATGGTGTTGCCGCGGCGCACCGCGAAGGTATCGCGGCCATCGCCGTCGAAATCACCCAGGATGGTGGCATCGCCAGCACGCCCGTAGGCGAATACATGGTCCGCGATTCCCGAGGCAATGTGGTTCTTCACGAAGTAGGTGCTCCCGCGGCGCACGGCGAAAGTATCGATGCCATCGCCGTTGAAATCGCCGGCGTACACGGTGTCTCCGTAGCGGCCGTAGTTAATAACCTGATCCGCGTTCCCGCTGTGGAGGGAATTGAGGACGTAGAAGGTGTTGCCTCGCCGCACCGCGAAGGTATCGCGGCCATCGCCGTCGAAATCACCCACGAGGATCTCATCGCCCACGCGCCCGTAGCTGAAGGCAATATCGGCGGCGCCGCCGTCCACGGAGTTCTTCACGTAGATCATGTTCCCGCGGCGCACCGCGAAGGTATCCGTGCCATCCCCGTTCCAGTCACCGACGAGCACCTCATCGCGCGCCCGGCCGTAGGAGAATACCGAGGAAGCCTGCGTGGATGTCCAGTCATTCGATACGTAGAAGACGTTGCCGGTATCGGCCGGACGCACCGGAACCGGGGTACTGGTTTGGTTCACCCGCTCCTGAGCGCGCAGTACCTCAGCTTCGGCCTTGGCGAGCTTGGTGATGAGATCACCGGCCTCGGCAAGTTTGGCATCAACTTCCTTGAAACGCGCCACGGCCTTTTCCCAGGCCTTCTTGGTTTCCGGGAGATTCTTCTTTGCCTTGACCGCGCCATCATATTCGGGCTTCACAACAACATGGACGAGGCGAGCAGTTTCAAGTTGAGAACGAGCGGCATCGAGCTTGGCCCGCGCGGCCGGGTCTTCCTTGCCGGCGTTCGCGCGCTGGAAAGCGTCCTGCGCTTCCACCACCGCGCGGCGCGCCTCCGGGGTCCCGTGGGTCATATTTTCCCGGGCGCTACCGATGTATCCGTCCAGGCGAGCCAGGTACTCCGCGGTGGTGTATCCGGGCAGGTAGCTCTGGCTAAACCGATCCCCACGCCCGAAAGTATTGCCAAAGAAGTACGTGGGATGCGCATCGTAATCCGCGATGGCGAAGCCGGTCACCACATATTCCGACTGAATAATATTGAGGTAGTGCCCAATCTTCGGATAATCGCGCACGCCCCGGTCATACTCCGCTTTCTCCTGGTCATACCACATGGTGAAGGGATCCCCGCTGCGGCTGGGCATGGCGGCGATATTCTCGCCGTAATTGAAACCACCCACGTGATCGAAGAAGCCACCGTGCACATTCACATTGGCATTGACCTGGGCGCGAGCCATAAGAGCGGAGGAGATCTTGAGCGGGGCGAGCCCGTGGCGCGCCCGCAGTTCATTGAGCTTATTCACGCGCTGAATCGAGTCGCGCATGAGGTCCAGATTAGTGGCATCCCCGGGCTGTCCAAAACGGGTGTATTGCGGAATCGGAACATCGTTGATGGTATCCGTTTCAGAAAACACTTCGACCGCAGCAGTATCGCCCATGGCCTCGAAGAATCCGAGCGATCCGCGGTTCCAGCGGTTCTGGGCTTCCTTCTTGGAGGCTTCGAGGGCAGCATTCGCGCTATCCATCTGCCGTTGCGCCGCGGCCACGGCCGCCGGATCAGGCTGGGTAGCTGCATCGTATTCTGCCTGGGCCTGGTCAAATGCACGCTGCGCTGCCGCTAGTTTGGCAACGGCGTCATCGTATTTCTTCTTGATCTCATCATAGTTTTCGACCGCAAGCTTTTCTGGGACATAGCGCGCTTCCCAGGTGCTGCGCTCCATCTCAGCCTTGGCCCATTCCTGCGCGAGCTCGCGCGCTTCGGCCACGTCAATTCCCTTGGCTTCCAATTCGGCGACGACCGCATCGCGATCTTGAATCGCTTTCGCCAGGCAAGCCCGCAGCTGGTCCGGTGACATCATCCCCGCATTGCAGACCAACCGGGCTGGCTCATTCGGGGTGGCGGCCGGCAGGGCATGGACTGCCAGCGGGGCGAGAAGCGTTCCCGCCAACATGAGTGCTGTTGTGCGCATATATGTCTCCTTCGATCAGCGCTATGCTCCCAGGTAATTTTCAGAATATATGCATACACATTCAAAAATAAGTGACCCTGCGCACTGTCGCGAAGTCGCGGGGCACGGTCAGCACACCGCCCGGCCCACTCGCCGGAGCGCGCTTACGCCCAGGCCAGCACAGCCCGGCGCACACACCCAGCTAAGCGGCCCGTTATCCCCAACCGGGGATAACCCTGTGGATAATTACATCGATGTTATTTGGGTGCGGATTGCGAAGTGGCGGCGTCGTCGTAAAAAGAAAGAACGACGGCGCAGCTTGGCGTGCCCCTACCGGTACCCGAAGAAAATCGCGGCCACCAGGAATGCCGCACCGAGCAGCAAGACCGCAATATCGCGGGCGGTGAGCGCGCGGGAGACGTGGCGCCTGCGCGAAATCACGGCCATGAGCAGCGCGCCCATGAGGAGTCCGCCCACGTGGGACTGCCACGAAATATTGGTGCCGGGCAGGAAACTGATCGCGAGGTTGATGGCGATGACCACGGCCATTTGGGTGAAGCTGCCGCCGAAACGCCGCAGCACCACGAACATCGCCGCGAAAATGCCGAAGACGGCGCCGGATGCGCCGACGGTGCCGGTGTAGTAGTCGATGTCGGTGGAGACGGTGTAGAGGACCATGACGTTGCCGGCCACCGCGCTGAGCAGGTACAACCCTAGGAAACGCCACCAGCCGATCATGCGCTCGAGCACCGAACCGATCAGCCACAGCGCATACATATTGAAAAGCAGATGCGTGAAGCCGGCGTGCATGAACGTGGAGGAGATGAAGCGGTAGGGCTCCTCGTGGGCGATGCCGGGGGCGAAAATGAGGATTTGCCCCACGCGCGCGTCGAGCCATTGGGCCAGCAAAACCGCCACGTTAACCACGATCAGCGTGATGGTGACATAGGGGACGGGTTTGCGGATCTGAAGACGGCGCTTCTTGGGAACGTTGTGCACTTTCGGCCTCTCTGCGCGGTCATCCCGCTCGACAACTCTGAATCAAGCGTACCGGACGGCGCGCGGGTGTGACCGGGTGGACGGGACCGGATAGAGGCGGAACCGGGTAGGGGCGGAACCGGATAGAGGCGAGGCCGGGTGGAACCGGGCGCACCCCGCGAGCTCTCAACTTAACACTCAACTCAACACTCATGTATGTGAGTGTTAAGTTGAGTGTTGGGATGAGTGTTGAGTGAGTGTTCCGGTGGAGAGGGCCGCGAGCGCACCTAAGCACCAGGTCGAGCGAGGCGGTAACGCTGCTTTGGACTTGTCTTAGGCTCGGTGCGCTGCACCTGCCCCTCGGTCACCAGGGTATTGAGCACGGCTCGGGTTCCGCCCAGGCTAATCCCGGCAGCGCCCGCGAGTTCGCGGCTGGTAGCGCTGGCGTGGGTGCGCAGATAATCGAGAACGCGCTCACGTGAGGACGTTCCCGCCGCGGCGCCCTGCTCCGCGGGGGTCATGCGGCGGCGCTCGAAGGTGAGGCTGAAACTATCCAACCGGTCGACGGGCCGCGCCGGCGGAAGCATTTCCCGCTCCAGCTGAGTCATGATTTCCTGGTAGCCACTCCCCCGGTTTTCCGCCACAAAACCGCCCTCCTCGAAAGGCGTGGATTCCAGCAGCCGCGCCAGAAATTGATTGCGTGTGGAGGACAGCCCGGTTGTGCCCAGGGAATCGATGGTGACCGTGCCGAATAGCCCGCCCGGATTGATCACTTCCAAACGATCCGCGTAAAGGTTCAACTGCACCTGGGTGCCGCGCGCCACCGGCGAATAATCGCGATGCATAAGCGCATTCGTGAGCGCCTCACGCACCGCAACGAGCGGATAATCCACCAGGTCATGCCGGAAAGCACCGCGCACCACGCCACCCACCCGCATATTTTTTGCGACGACGCCGACACCGTCGGCCACCAGGGCGGGAATGGGACCCGCCAGCGTCCCCGAGTCCAGATGCCGCTGCCCGGAAAGCGACGAAGCTTTGGTTGATCCCGGGTACACCGCGTAGGTGACCGTGAGGCGGGGGAAGAACTCCTGGGGATACGTGCCTAAGCAGAGCAGGCCAGCCAGGGTGGGATGGCGCTGCCCGTCCGGGCCGGTGCCGATAATGCGCAGTTGTTCCATCGCGGTTTCGTCCGGGAGTTTCCCGAAAATGCGCGGGTGGTTGAGGCGTTCGCGTTCCAGGACCGCGTGGAGGAGATCCGGGTCCAGGGAATCGAGACCGGCTTCTTCCACCAGGTCGGTATCCCAATGCGGCTGCGTTTTATTTTCCAGGAGGCGATCAATTTCGTAGGCGGAAAGTTTGCGGTCTCCATCGCCGGTGCGGATATAGGATCCGCCGTACACATTGCGGGCGGTGACATAACAGGGTTTATCGCGCGGCTGGAGCGGCGGGATCGTGGCCATGACCAGCGTGGTGTCGCCGTCAGCGGTGTCTCCATAGGGAACCATGGCGATATCCGCGCGAACCGGAGGCGTGAGACTATCGCTGCATACCCCCGCGAGCGCATCGTAAATCCGCGCTGCCGGGAACTTAGGAACCGGTGTGAAGCCGCGGGCCTCATCGAGTCCAAGAACAATCAAGCCACCCGAACCATTGCTGAATGCCGAGAGGGTCTCCACGATACTTTTGGGCAAGCCGTGGGCGGCCGCTTTCACTTCAATGTGCTGAGAATCGCGCCCTTGCTGGCGAAAACCCTCAATAAGGCGACCCGTTTCCTCGCTTGTTGTGGGGATGCGCATAGCGCCATCCTACGAGCTCTCAACTTAACACTCAACTCAACACTCATGTATGTGAGTGTTAAGTTGAGTGTTGGGATGAGTGTTGAGTGAGTGTTCCGGTGCGCGGCAGGAAGCACGGCCCGCAGCTCGGCAGGCAGAGCACACAAAAGCGGGGCGGTACCTGGGTACCACCCCGCTCATCACGTATGCGGAATTTTGCGTATCGCTTAGTCGATAACCTCGACGGAGGAAATCACCACGTCATTGAGCGGGCGATCATTCCCGCCGGTGGGAACCGCGGCGATCTTATCCACAACCTTGACGGATTCCTCATCGGCAACCTTCCCGAAGATGGTGTGCTTGCCGAGCAGCCACGGGGTGGGAGCCACGGTGATGAAGAACTGCGAACCGTTGGTGCCCTTGCCGAAGCGGGTCCCGGCATTGGCCATGGCCAGCACGTAGGGGGAGTCAAAGTTGAGGCCGGGAGCGATTTCGTCGTCGAACGTATAACCGGGACCACCGGTGCCGTTACCGAGCGGATCCCCGCCCTGAATCATGAAACCGGAGATCACGCGGTGGAAGATCGTTCCGTTGTACAGCGGATCGGTCGAAGCCTGACCGGTGGCGGGATTGGTCCATTCGCGTTCACCGCGAGCTAGTCCGGTGAAATTAGCGACCGTTTCGGGCGCTTCGTTCGGGAAGAGTTCGACGCGAATATCGCCTTCGCTTGTGTGAAAAATTGCTTCCATGCGCTCAAGTCTCGCACACCTCATGGTTTTATGCCACGCGAAAAGCAAACGTGATTCACGTGACAAATGGGGGGCGAAAAGTGAAACAATAGAGGGGTACTCAATCGCAGGAGAATTCTGTGGTTCAACGGTAGGAGGTCAACGATGGCTTGTGGACGAAGCCGCGCGGACAAGCGGGCCAAGAAAGCGCAGCGGGAGGTTGACGCCATTATGGCGAAGATCGATGAGCTGCGTGGCCAGGCCGAACGCACCGCAAAGAAAGCCCAGCTCAAGGGGAAGCGGAATCAGAAGAAGTGGGAGCACAAGGCGAAGAGCGCCGCTTCTGATTTCCAGGATTACGCGAAGCAGGCCGGCGAACGCCTGAGCGATTACGCCAATCAGGGTTACGAATGGGCGGCACCACGCGCCCAGGAGCTGGCCGAAAAGGCGAAGCCCTACGTGGAACAGGCGAAGGCCGTGGGCAATGATCTTGCGGAGAAGGCCAAGCCCTACGTGGAGCAGGCCCGCGATAATGCTTCGGAGTTCGTGGAGAACGTCCGCAATGATTACCTCCCGCGCGCCCAGCGTGCCCTGCATGCCGCGGCGGAGGCCGCCAAGGGTGAAGGCACCGTGGCCGAACGCGGCCAGAAGATCGCGCGGGTGGCTTCGCGTGAGATTCAGACTCCCGAACCGGTGAAGAAGTCCCGCGGGAAGGGCCGGGTTTTCGGCACCATCGCGCTGGTTGGCGGCCTCGGTGTTGCGGTCTACTACCTGTGGAAGCGCTCGCAGCCCACGGAGGATCCCTGGGCGGAGGCCTACTGGGAGGATGTGGACGGCGTAAAGGCTCCCGCGGAAGATGCGAAAGATTCCGTGCAAGCCGGTGCCGATGAGGTTGCGGAAACTGCGGAAGATGTTGTGAACGACGCCGCAAGCACAGCTGGCGACGTGGCTGATAAGGCCAAGCGTGCTGGCTCCCGGGCTGAGGATGCCGTCAAGGAAGGCGCGCACGAAGCCAAGGATGCGGCCGAGGATGTTGCGGATAAGGCCAAGGAAGCTGCGCAGCACGCCGCTGACCAGGCCAAGGACATCGTCGAAGATATCGCGGAGAAGTAGCGTTTTCAGGGAAGGCTCACACCTCCTGGAGGGCTTACACCTTCGCGAAAACTAGAGCGGCGGTAGCGGCGTAGCCACAGTAGCCGCAGTAGCGAGCGCGGCTCGGGCATAGAACAGCCCGGGCCGCGCTGCTTTATATCTGCTTTATATTCGCAGGTGCTGCAAGTCAGCTACTCCGGACCCCGTTATTCGCCGGCCAGGAGCTCCTTGACCCGCGGGATCACCTCGGTGCCGAAGAGCTCGATGGAGGAAAGGTTCTGCTCGTGGGGCTGCGAGCCGTAGGACACCTTGAGGTCGTAGCGGGTGGCACCCAGTTCGCGCATGCCGGTGGCGATTTTGCGAGCCACCGTTTCCGGTGAACCCACCGCGAGCGCCCCGTTCTTCACCTCGTAGAGGTACGCCTCCCGCGACGGCGGGCGCCAGCCGCGCTCCCGCCCGAGCCGGGAATTCGTTTCCACGTAAAAGTCGAAGAAGTCAGCCACGGCTTCCTCATCGGTGCGAGCAACATAACCGTAAGAGTGGTAGCCGACTTCAGCTGCGCCGTCGTTCCCGAACTGCTCCCAGGCGCGCCGGTACAGATCCGTGAACGGAACAAAACGCGAGGTCGGGCCGCCAATAATGGCGAGCATGAGCGGGAGTTTGTAATGCGCGGCGCGCACCACCGATTCCGGGCTGCCGCCCACGGCGACCCAGGTGGGCAGCGGGCCGTGTTCGAGCGGCGGGTAGAGGGTCACGGCGCTGAGTGCCTGCGTGTGCGGGCCCCCTTTCCAGGTGACCGGTTGGCCGTTGCGGGCGAGCAGCTCGGTGAGCAGGGAGAGTTTTTCGTTGAAGAGATCTTCGTAATCGGCCAGGTCGTAGCCGTATAGCGGGAAGGATTCGGTGAAGGAGCCGCGGCCCACCATGAGTTCGGCGCGGCCGTTGGAGAGGGCGTCCACGGTGGCGAAACGTTCGACCACGCGGACCGGGTCGTCCGAGCTGAGGACGGTGACCGCGGAGGAAAGGCGGATGCGCTGGGTGCGCGCGGCAATCGCGGCGAGGACCACATCGGGGGCGGGGATCGCGTAATCGTCGCGATGATGTTCACCAATATTGAAGATGTCGACGCCGACCTCTTCGGCACGCACCGCTTCGGCCACCACATTGCGCACCACCTGGGCGTGGCTGAGCTTGGTGCCGGAGGGGTCGGCGGTGACGTCGCCAAAAGTATCGATTCCGAAGGTGTAGGTCATATCAGGTCCTTTCGAGGGCCGGGTGAGAGCCGGTGGGCCGGGGGTGCGCTACTGGTCCGAGCTTAGCGATATAACAGACCAGATTCACCCACTGATTGAACTCTACACTACTTGACCGAAGATTGCTCCGATGCCGAAGGTGAGGGCGAGGCCGAGCGTGCCACCCACGGCGGTGCGTATGGTGGGGCGCAGTGGCGGGACCTGGCCGATCCAGGCGGCGATCCAGCCGGTGAGCGCCAGCGCGGCCACGGTGACCACGAAGCAGATCGGGGCGATGGCGCCGAGCGGGGCGAGCAAGCTGGCGGCGAAGGGAACCGCGCCCCCGGCGAGGAAGGAAAAGAAAGAGGAGAAGGCCGCGCCGAAGGGGGAGACGATGTCACGCTCGGCGGGTGGCGTTCCAAGTGCTTCGAAGGTCCGACACACCCCACCAGTCCGCCGCAGCGCATCGAGTTCGGCATCGCGTTGCGAGGAGACAGAAATGTATTCACCCAGGGCCATGGATACCGCTCCGCCAATGAGGGCGGCGAGCCCGGCCAGTAAAATCGCGGTGCTTGAGGCCCGCGCGCCACCCATGGCGATGACCACCGCAGCCACGGAGACGATGCCGTCATTCGCGCCGAGCACGCCAGCCCGGAGCCGATTCATAGCCTCGGCACCTCGCACTCCCGGTATGCCCGGGGCGGTATCGCTGGCATCTGCGCGACACGTGTCGCTATGCTTAAATTCATATGCTTCAATAGCACACTTCTCCATAACAATCCCCTCCGTTAGTTGCGTTGCCATTCCCATTGTTATGCGGGTCGTGCGGAAAAGATAGGAAGGTCAGGCTACGCTCACTTAGATATAATGTGTTTTATTTTCGGGCGGTCTGGGGTGCGTTCCGCTGCCGGTATACGGAGTGCTGCGCGCACCCGGGAATACTTCGCCGCGCGCTTTCCGTTCTTTCTTCATGAACACCACTGCGCAAAATGACCGCGACTTGATTGGCCTGCTGGGCGCGGGCAAGCTCGGCACTGCTATCGGGCGCTTGGCCGCGGAGGCGGGTTTCCCGTTGGCGGTGAGCGTGCGCCCGGGTAATCCGCTCTACGATCTCACCTTGCCGACTTTGCTGCCGACCGCCCGCCTGGTGCCTTTTGGGGAGCTGGCCCGCACCGCGGATATTCTCATCCTGGCGCTGCCGCAGCCTGCGCTTGCTTCGATTGATTTAAGCGGGGTGAGCGGCATTGTTGTTGATGCCACGAATGCCTGGGCGGCGACTGATGGCACACCTGACAACAGCGCCTCGGCTAACGGCGCTTCAGCTACCAGCACCGCACCTGACCAGGCAACCGCGAATACCAACACCACGCCCGCGCAGCACACCACCGCCGTGCTGCAAGCGCGTTATCCGGAGCTGGCTATTGTCAAGAGTCTCAATCATGCGGGGTATACGGAGTTGAGCGCGGAGGCCCGCCCGCATGGGGCGCCGGGGCGGCGCACGGTGGCCGTTGCGGGGAACGACGCCGCCGCGCGTTCCCGGGTGGCCGCTTTTATTGATGCGATTGGTTTTGATCCGGTGGAGCTTAGCTCCGAGCACGCTGCGCTGCTGGAGCCGGGTGGCCTGGCTTTCGGGCAACGCCTGGAGCTGGCCGATTGGCCGGCGAATATCGTGGCAACCCGCCGTTAGGCCCCCGCGAAACCTGCCGCCACGGATACGCCCGAACTCCTCCAGCGAATCCTGGAGCTCAGCGCACCTAGGGGCGCACGCCTACGTTGATGAGAGGCGGGGTGCCGGTAGCTGCGCCGTCGTACACAAGGTAGTAGGTGTAGTTCGCTACGCCATTCTCAACAGCCGGGTTGTCCGCGGAAAAGACGCAGAGGATGTCGGTGGGGCGCGGTTCGATATCGCCTTCGCCGAGCACTTTTCCACTAAAGCGGTCGGTTTCTCTCAGGTACCCGCCGGTGTCTTTCACGTGCCCGCCGCTGACGGTGGTGCTCAGCGGTTCGCGCGCGTTACACCCGCGGAAGACGGGGTGTGCGGCGGCCGAGGCGGTGCGTTGTTCTTCATCCGCGAGGCGCGGATCGCTGGTGAGTTCGGGGAGCAGATCTTCCCATTCCGCGCCTGCCGCGGCGAGGGTTTGCCGGTCGACCTGCGCACGTTCTTCGGTGGGTGCGGTCACGGAATGCCCGCCGTCGAACTGGAAGGATACCTCCCCGGTTTGCACGAATTCGGAGCCGTTCCACACGAAATTCACGGTGGTGGAATGCGGCGGATACGCGCGTTCCATTGCCCGAGTTACGCCGCCGACGGGCGTATAGGACGTGTACGTGATGCGCGCCTGGCCGGCCTCAAATTCCATGGAACTCATGTCGAAGGACCACAGGCCGTCGTGATCTTGGGCGATGTGGGTGCCGCGAATGTTTTCGCCATCATCGTGGGTGCGGTTCCCGATGGAGGAAACGAGCTTGAGGTTCGCGTCGTAAATCCCGATGGCACCGATGGTCGGGTCCCCCACCCCGCAGGACATCGCGACCGCGCGATATTCCACGCCTTCGAGCACCAGCGGCTCGGTGAGGTGAATGGTTCCCGGCTGCATCCCTGTTTCGCGATCCGGAAGAATCTTCCCGTGCGCCACGGTCACGGGCGCGGGCGGGTTGCGTTTGGTGTAACACACATCCGGAAGGATGTACGTGCTGTTGCGCATTTCTTTGTCCGTGGGGCCGGGCACCGGCGCGGGGCTATTTTCCGCCGTGATAGTGGGCGACGACGCCGCACCTGCCGCTCCGCCCGCCTCAGCCGATGCCGATGCGGTAGCCGAAGGGCCAGCCGCCGGGGTTGAAGAAGTTCGCCCATTGAACCACCACCAGAGCCCTCCGGCCACGCCAAGTACAAGCACCAGAAGTGCCGCAATCAGGGACGTGCGGGTGGCACGGCTGCAGGGTTCTTGCCGAATGGGGGCTCCGTTGTCGCTCATGCCATCAGTTTACCGGGCGGCTACGACACGATTTTTGGCGGGAACGGGTGGAACCATTCGTCACGATGGGCTCAGCGGTTACATCGGCTCAGGCATGGGCGCGGTTGTGCCGCGGACGATGAGCTCGGTGGTGAGCTGAAGAGCACCGCCCGTATCGATACCCTTACGAGCATCGGACAGAGTGCGGATGGACAGGGCACCTAGCTGGCGAATGGGTTGACGCACCGTGGTGAGCTGCGGCGATGAGGACCACGCCATGAGAGTGTCATCAAATCCAATAACTGACAGATCCCGCGGAACCCGCAAACCGGTTGCTCGCGCAGCCTCGATTACCCCTAATGCAGACTGATCAGAAGCGGCGAAAACCGCGGTGGGCCACTGTGAGCGGGGTAGGGTAAACAATTGCCGCCCAGCCGTAAATCCTGACTCAAACGTGAACCCTCCTTCAACAATAAGCTTGTCATCCACTGCCACATCGGCAATTTGATACGCGGAGAGATATCCCTGCATCCGGTCTTGGGAGGGGACAGATCGAGGCGGTCCGGAAACGAAAGCAATACGGCGATGGCCGAGGGAGAAAAGATAACCCGTCGCATCCTTGCCGCCACGCCAATTAGTCGCACCCAGTTCACGCACACCTCTGGGAGGAACCTGTGGTGAATCAACGGAGACGATGGGGATATTGAGATCTCCGGCTAGTGATACAAGATTTTCGGAAATCGGTGCGGTTACCAGAACGATTCCTACGTATCCGCGCGATGCGACGAGCCTAAGCCAATCCTCCGACAGTGGTTCTATCGCGCGGGGTGTGGAAGGAGAATCATCTGGAGTCTCATCCAATTGCCACACGGTTAAGCCGAAACCCATATGCTGGCTCTCCACAGCGGCACCGGAAATCACTTCCATGGCGTAAGGAGATTTAAGAGAATCCGACACTAGCGCAATGTGCGGAAATGTGGAGGGACCTCCCTGGGTGGAGCGCAAGTAACCCAATTCCTCCGCAGCTGTTCGCACCGCAAGGCGCGTAGCAACAGAAACATCGGGGCGATCATTCAAGGCCTTGGACACTGTTGCGCGTGACAGCCCTGTTTTCGCGGCCACATCATGAAGTGTCACCCGAGCGCTCTGCACATTACTTTTTGACACCACGCACCTCCTTCCGAAATAGTTTCGCACTTGTGAAGAGTAAAAAGCAAAGATCTGATCCACTCACTCGAATGATTCTTCGGCATTTTCTACACCCCACCCCACAGCTAATGTGAGCCACGTCTCTTGCAATGGACTTTGTTTTCGGTAGAAACTAAATATGTTGATGGTGGATTCGCGAAACAGTTTCGACCAACGAGGGTTGAAAGCAATCCCCGGAACAGGAGTTTCAACGATGAAACGTACTCTTCTCCGTGCAGGGGTCGCCGCTCTGGCAGCCCTTGGACTTGGATTAGGCGCTTGTGGCGGTGCCAAACCTTCCGGAGGTGCCGACGGCGCAAGCGCCTGGGCGCTCACCGGCGGAGCTCAAGAAGTAGTCCGCGCAGCGTTTGATAAGTGGAATTCCGATAATCCTGACCGTCAGATCGCCGTGGAATACATGGGTAACGACGCGTACAAGGAGAAAATTCGCACAGCGGTCAATACTCCCCAGTCCCCCACCTTGGTGTGGAGCTGGGGTGGCGGCACGCTGCGTGATTACGTCAATAACGGCATGGTTGTTGACCTAACGGATTCCACCACCGAACTTCAAAACAAGCTTTTCCCCGCAATCCTCGAAACTGGAAAGGTTGACGGTAAGGTCTACGCGCTCCCCGTCAACCAGGCACAGGGCGTGTACTTCTACCTCAATAAGGAAGTTCTTGACGCTCACGGGCTTTCTGTTCCCCAAACTTGGGACGATCTTCTCACCGCGGTGAAAACTCTCAAGGCTGCCGGTGTCACTCCCATTGCCTTAGCGGGGCAATCGCAATGGCCTTACCTCATGTGGATCCAGTACCTCACTGATCGCATCGGTGGTCCAGAAGTCTTCCAGCGAGTTCTCGATGGTGAACCGGGAGCATGGTCGGATCCGGCAATTCTCAAGGCTCTCGAAATGATTCAGGAGCTCGTTGAGCTCGGCGCTTTCGGTGATGCTTACGGCTCCGTGACAGCGGATGCGGGTGGAGATATCGCCATGGTTCATACCGGTAAGGCCGCCATGGTTTTGCAGGGAGCGTGGGTGTGGACCTCCTTCCATGAAGACAACCCGACATTTGCTTCCTCTGGCAATCTTCTTTATTCCACCTTCCCCACTATCGCTGGCGGAAAGGGAAATCCGAAGAATCTCGTGGGTAACCCCGCAAACTACTGGTCGGTTTCCGCCAAGGGCTCCGAGGATGCGCAGAAGACTGTGACCGACTACCTCAACACCATTAATCTCAATGATGCGTATGTTGATCATCTGCTCGAGATCGGTGCGGTTCCCGGAGTGAAGGGAATTGATGACAAGATCGCCAAGGCAAAGGATTCGGATTACCTATCCTTTATCTACAGCTCGCTCGGAGATGCCGAGCACTTCCAGCTTTCCTGGGATCAAGCACTTCCCTCCGAGCAATCCCAAGCTCTTCTCACGAACCTCAGCCAGGTGTTCCTACTCCAGCTCACCCCGCAGCAGTTCGTTGACAATATGAATGCGACGCTATGAAAGCTGTAGCGCATCGCGCGAAGCGGACCAGCGGCTACGGGCCCTCGCTCTGGCTGCTGGTCCCCGCTCTCGCCTTCTTCGTATTTTTCGCTGTTGTACCGCTGATTGGTGTTTTCGTGCTGTCCTTCACCCAGTGGGATGGCCTTGGAACTCCGCAATTCGTTGGGCTAGATGAGTGGCGCCGCGTTTTGAGCGATCCCGTCACCATGCATTCATTCAAACTGACCATGCTGCTCACGGTCCTCACCTGGCTTATTCAAACTCCCATTAGTTTGCTTCTGGGTGTCTTCATGGCCGGGAAACAGCGGTATCGTGCGGTTCTTGCCGCTATTTATTTCCTTCCGCTTCTGTTCTCATCGGCGGCGGTAGGTATTACCTTCAAAGCCTTGCTTGATCCCAATTTCGGTATTTCAACCTTGGGACTGCCCTTCCTCAAACAGGATTGGCTGGGAGACCCGAATCTCGCGTTCTTCACGGTACTGTTCGTTATCTCGTGGTGCTTTATTCCGCTGCATTCCCTGCTATATCAGGGTGGTGCACGGCAGATTCCCATCCAGTTGTACGAAGCGGCAACGCTCGATGGAGCAGGACCAATACGTCAGTTCTTCACCATCACTCTCCCGCAGTTGAAGTACACGATTGTGACCTCGTCAACCCTTATGATCGTTGGTTCGCTTACGTACTTCGACCTCATCTTCGTGATGACGAACGGCGGACCGGGTCACGCAACGCGTATTTTGCCACTTCATATGTATCTCACGGGATTCCGTTCCTACGAGATGGGTGCGGCCGCGGTTATCGGCGTCATCCTCGTGGTGTTGGGTTTGGCATTTTCCTTGGCGCTGAACAAGCTCAGCGGCGCGGAAAACATGGAATCTCAGATGGAGGGAGTCTAAATTATGCGCGCGACCAAGAAAATGTCGACGCGGCACCGGCCCCGCATCGTTTCCGGATTCTTTGGCTGGCTCTGGCTATTCGTCACGATCATCCCTATTTACTACATCATCGTGACCTCGTTACGCCCACGCGAGGATTACTACAAGGAAGGCGCCTTCGCGCTCCCTAGCGATCCATCCCTGCGCGCCTATAACGAAGTAATTCAGAACGATTTCGGGCTGTACCTCGGTAATTCGCTCTTCGTCACGATTATCACCGTAGCGGTCACCCTTACGATTTGCGTGATGGCGTCTTTCGTTATTATTCGACGGCGCACCCGCGGCATCACCCGAACCTTCCGTTTCTTCCTCCTCGGAATCGCGATTCCGATCCAGGCCACGATCGTTCCGGTGTACCTCATGATTGTCCAGCTCGGACTCTATGACACCCTGTGGGCGCTGATCTTCCCTTCGGTTGGCTTCGCCATTCCTATTACGATCCTCATTTTGACGAACTTCATGCGCGATATTCCGCGTGAACTCTTCGAATCTATGACGGTTGACGGCGCTACCAATATGCAGATCCTGCGCCGGCTAGTTTTACCGATGTCCGCTCCCGCGCTCATCACCGTGGGAATTTACGACGCACTCAACGTGTGGAACGGGTTCCTCTTCCCCTTGATCCTCACGCAATCGAGCGGTAAACGGGTTCTGCCCCTGTCGTTGTGGACCTATCAGGGTGAATTCACGGCGGATGTTCCCGCCATCCTTGCCGCAGTTGTCCTCTCTGTTATCCCCCTTTTCGTCGCCTACGTGATCGGGCGCCGCCAGATGGTTGCCGGCCTTACCGCCGGCTTCGGAAAGTAGCACATCATGAAACCATGGAACGATAAAAGCCTCCCCACTTCCGAACGGGTGGATGCTCTTTTAAGCGAGATGACCCTGGAAGATAAAGCTGGACAGCTCGGTAGTTATTGGGAACGCAAACAAGATGAGGATTCCCTTCTCAACTCGGGCCACCCCGATAATGACATCGAGACGGAAGCCACGGCAACGGCGGCTACCGGGGATGTTGCCCCAATGGAACATGAATTCGCTCAGAACCGTCTGAGCTGGGAAGAAACCGCTCGCTACGGACTTGGCCACCTGTCTCGAATTTACGGCGCAGATCCCATTTCCGTTTCGGACGGTGCCGAGAAAATGGATCGGTTACAACGCGGAGTTATCTCCCGCTCGCGTTTCAATATCCCCGCGATCATTCATGAAGAATGCCTGACGGGTATTACTTGCCTGGGAGCCACCGTTTTCCCCGCTGCTATCGCGTGGGGAGCAACGTGGAATCCCGAACTCATTGAGAAAATGGCGAATGCTATCGGTCAGGATATGCACGCTATCGGAGTGCACCAAGGCTTGTCCCCTCTTCTCGATGTGGTGCGTGACTACCGTTGGGGACGCGTGGAGGAAACCTGCGGAGAAGACCCCTATCTTGTGGGCATGCTCGGTACCGCTTATGTGCGTGGGCTGGAATCCGCCGGCGTCCTCGCAACGCTAAAGCATTTTGCCGGCTACCCTGCCGCCCGTGCGGGGCGCAACCACGCACCGGTATCCATCGGCCCGCGCGAATTTGAAGATATTATTCTTCCCTCCTTCGAGATGGCCGTTCGCGAGGGCAAGGTTTCCAGCGTTATGAACTCCTACTCGGATATCGACGGCGAACCGGCAGCCGCGTCACGGCACCTCCTCACGGATGTTTTGCGCCAGCGCTGGGGCTTCACAGGAACCGTTGTTTCTGACTATTGGTCTGTTAAATTCCTCGAGACTATGCACCGTGTCGCGGAGGATTCTCCGCATGCTGCCGCACTTGCGGTGCGGGCCGGTTTGGATGTTGAGCTTCCGGAAACGGTAGCGTACAACGATCTTCCGGCAGCTGTTCGTGCCGGCCTTCTCAGCGAAGCCGATCTCGATGAATCTGTTCGTCGCGTTGTAACTCAAAAAATTGAGCTGGGTCTACTTGACAAACCCTGGAGCCAGGATCACATTGATAAGGAACGTGATCTCGACTCTCCCCACAACCGTGAGATTGCGCGAGAGATAGCAGATGAATCCATTGTTCTCCTCAAAAACGATGATATTTTGTCGCTCAAACCGTCCCAGAAGGCAGCGATTATTGGACCAACGTGGGCGGAGGTGCGTTCCTTCCTCGGCTGCTACTCCTTCCCCAATCACGTGCTCTCGCGGTACGAGGATCAGGGAACTGGGCTTGATATTCACTCCCTTGAGGAAACTTTGCCCACGATCTTCACTCAGGCTCCTGTTTTCGAGAAGGGAACCGGTTTCCTCGATGGGGACGACGACGCCTTCGACCGTGCGGTGGCGGCAGCCCGCGAGGCAGATATTGCGGTGGTGACACTAGGAGATATTGCGGGACTTTTCGGGGGAGGTACCTCGGGCGAGGGGTGCGACGTCGTCGATTTGTCTCTGCCCGGACGCCAGGGCGAGCTCCTCAATGCAATTCTCGACACCGGAACACCCACCGTTGCAGTACTGGTGACGGGTCGCCCTTACGCACTAGGAGAATACGCTGATCGGTGCGCGGCGATTATCCAGGCTTTTATGCCCGGCGTGGAGGGAGCACAAGCGCTGACCGATGTTCTCTCTGGAAAGACGAACCCCTCGGGCCGACTTCCCATTGCTATCCCGCGCACCAAGGGAGGACAACCCGGCACCTATCTGGCTCCCGCGCTCGGCTGGTTCTCTGACGGAATCTCCAATCTAGACCCCCGCCCGCTCTACCCCTTCGGTTTCGGACTCTCCTATACCTCGTTTGCCTTGAGTAATCCGCAGGTGTCCGCAACGGAAGTCCCGGTTGATGGTGAGCTTACGTACACCGTCTCCGTGAGTAATACCGGTGAGCGGGCGGGTTCACATGTAGTGCAGCTATATGCCACCGATCCCTACGCGGAAGTAGTACGCCCCCTCAAGCAACTTATTGGCTTCACGAAGGTCCACCTTGATGCGGGCGAAACTAAGCAGGTGACGTTCCGGATTCACGCGGATCGATTCTCCTTCACCGGCATTGATATGCAGCGCATTGTGGAGCCGGGAGAGATTCTCCTCTCCGCCGGAAGCTCCTCTGAACAACGCCTCAGCCCGATGCACATCACCCTGGTGGGCGACCGTCGGATTGTGCCGGAAGGCCGGGTGCTGACCACCCCGGTGGAGGTGCATAGCTAAAAAGCTGGCTTCTCCGCGTGGGAAGTCGTAACGGGGGCCTTCCGTTTGGGGAAATCCGGAGGCCCCCGTTTTATCACAAAGAGACCATTACGAATATGGTGGTCATAGATTCCCCACCTCCTTACAACGACGTAGAAAGGCCAACACCATGACAGAGAAAACAGAGAACCTGCAAAACCCACAGCAAACGCCAGAAACCCAACGAATCCAACAAACCCACCACACCTCAGCCCTCCTCACCGGCGGCAAAGACTTTTGGCATACCCACGAGAACGAGTACGGGCATGCGATTATGGTCTCGGATGGCCCGCACGGCCTGCGGGTGCAACCCGGCGAGGGCGATCACCTCGGATCGGGCGCCTCGCTGCCGGCCACCTGCTTCCCACCCGCCGTGGCCCTCGGTTCCACGTGGAACCCGGAAGCGGCGCGCGCCGTGGGAACCGCGATTGCGGAGGAGGCGCGGGCGCAGGGTGTCGGCGTCGTTCTAGGACCCGGAATTAATATCAAACGTGACCCGCGCTGCGGCCGCAACTTCGAGTATTTCAGCGAGGATCCTTTCCTCACCACGTCTATGGCAACGGCCTACGTGAGCGGCGTGCAGAGCCGCGGAGTGGGGACCTCGCTCAAGCATTTCGCCGCGAATAACCAGGAAACGGACCGGATGCGCCGCGATTCTCAGGTGGACGAACGCACCCTGCGCGAAATCTACCTGCGCGCTTTCGAAAAGGTGGTCAAGGAGGCCGCCCCGTGGACGATTATGTGTTCCTACAATTCCCTCAACGGTACGCTCGTTTCCGAAAACCGCTGGCTGCTCACCACGGTACTGCGCGAGGAATGGGGCTATGAGGGCGTGGTTGTGTCCGATTGGGGTGCGGTGCGCGACCGCCGCGCCGCGCTGCGTGCCGGGCTCGACCTGGAAATGCCCGCGCATCGCATCCACGAAAAGGAAATCCTTGCCGCGCTGGAGGCCGGGGAGTTGGAGCCGAGCGCGGTGGAAACCGCGGCCGTGCGCGTGAGTGCGCTGATTGAAAAAGCACCGCGCGAGCGCGGGGAGGATTTCGATGCCGCGGCCCACCACGATCTGGCCCGCAAGGTTGCGGAACAATCTGTGGTTCTGCTCAAGAACGACGGCGCACTTCCTCTGCGCGCCGATGCCAGCATCGCGGTATTCGGGGAATTCGCCCAGCGTCCGCGCTACCAGGGCGCCGGATCGAGCCTGGTGAACCCCACCCGGGTCGCCACGGCCTGGGATGCCATCCAGGCGCTCGCCCCGCAGGCCACCTACGCCCCGCTGGACGAATCGCGCCTGGAGCAGGCCCGCGGGGCTGACGTGTGCCTGGCTTTCCTCGGGCTGGGCGAAGCCGAAGAATCAGAAGGATACGACCGCAGCACAATCAGTATCCCGGCCGCGCAGCTGGAGTTCCTGGAGCGCTTGCTGGAGGTGAATCCGAATGTCGTCGTCGTGCTAACAAACGGGGCGGCCGTGACGATTCCCTTCGCGGATAAAGTTCCCGCCATTCTGGAAACCTGGGTGCTGGGCCAGGCCGGCGGCGAAGCTATCGCCAATATTATTTTCGGGAAGGCGAACCCCTCCGGGAAGCTCACCGAAACGATTCCGCTGCGCCTGGAGGACTGCCCCTCCTACCCGCATTTCCCGGGCGACCGCTCTGGGGTGCGCTACGGCGAAGGGCTTTTTGTGGGGTACCGCGGTTTCGATGCGCGGGCGCTGGACGTGGCTTTCCCCTTCGGGCACGGCCTGAGCTACACCACTTTCGACTATAGCGATCTGAAAGTCGAGGCTACCGGCAATGATATTCGGGTGAGCTTCACCGTGCGCAATACCGGGCCGGTGGCGGGGCGTGAAGTCGCGCAGGTGTACGTGTCGGTGCCCGATTCCCGCGTGGTTCGAGTGCCGCGTGAACTCAAGGGTTTTGCCGGGGTGGAGCTCGCGCCCGGGGAGGCCCGTACTGTTTCCATCACGGTGCGTGCTGCCGATGTGGCCTACTGGTCCGTGGAACACGGCGAATTCCTAGTGGAAAAGGGCACGTACCGGATTTCGGCGGGGGCCTCCAGCCGCGATCTGCCGCTGGTTGCCGAGGTGGAGCTGGCCGGTAACGAGCCGCCGGTTCACCTCACGCTGCTCTCCACAGTCAATGAAACCCTGGCGGTTCCCGGCGGGCGCGCCGTTATCGAGGACTTCGTGCGCGGTTCCTTTGATAGCGGTGACCTTGGTGTGGATATGCTCGCCCTCATGGGCGACGCTCCGCTCAGCGCCATTGCGGGATTCCGCGGCGCTGACCCGGCCGACCTCGAGGCACGCCTCGCGGAGTTGAATGACGGCGGTAACGACGGGCAGTAACGACAGGCAGTAACGACGGCGCCGCCGCTCCCGCGGGGAGCTAAACGCCGGCGCTCACTATTCCTCCCGGACGCTGGGCTGCGGCGGCGCGGGGATGTGCCGCTTATCGCGCTCACCCCGCTCCCCGCGCTCATCGCGCGCGCCCGGTTCGGCTCGCTATTCCCGCGCGCCCCGCGCGCCCTGGCTCAGCGTCCCGCTGAGGAGGAGCACCGTGATGCCGGCGAAAGGCACCACGCACAGGCCGATACGCAGCCCAAACGTATCGGCCACCATCCCCACAATCGGCGGAGACACCAGGAAACCGATGCGCATCAGCCAGGAAATCGCGGTCAGACCCGTGCCCGGCTTGAGGCCGGGAAGTTCATCGGCCTGCTGAATCGCGGCCGGCACCAGCGTGGCCGAGCCAAAACCAGCCACCGCGAAACCGGCAATCGTGCCCAGCACGCTCGGAAACAGCAGCGCCAGCCCCATCCCCGCGGTAATGAGCGCCGCCCCGCCCTGGGCCACGGTGCGCCGCCCGAAGCGATCCACCAGGCCATCGCCCAGCAGCCGCCCCACAAACTGCGAGCCGACCAGCCCCACATACCCCGCGGCGGCCAGCCAGCCCGCGGCGCCGAGCTGCCCCACGTACAGCGTCGCCCAACTCGACCCGGCGTCCTCAATGAGCCCACCCATCGTGGCAATGAGCACCAGCGCACCCAGCATTGCCATGGTGCGGAACGTAAGAGGCCCCGAAGTCCCGGATGGCTCGCTTGATCCGGTGGGCTCGGCTTCTTGCGTATCCGTATTAAGAGCCGACGACGCCGCCACTTCCCCCGCATCGCCTGCCCCGCCACCAACGTGACCTGCGGGAGTGCCGCTTGGCCCGGGGTCTGCGGCGTCGTTCCCGGGTAAACAGAAGCGCCGGGCCACCAGCGCAACCGCGGCCCACAGTATTCCGGACAGCACCATATGCGTGGGCACCGATAATCCGATTCCGATTGCGGCGGCGGACATGAGCCCGCCGCTCATCGCGCCCACGGACCAGGTGGCATGGAAGGTGTTAATAATTGAGCGCCCGTAATGGCGCTGGACCCGCAGGCCGTGCGCGTTTTGGCCGACGTCGGTGGCGGCATCGCAGGCGCCGCCGAGGAACATGCCGGCCGCGAAGAAGATTCCCGTGGGGCCCACGCCCGCCACAATAAGGCCGAGGGCGGTGAGCAGCGTGCCGGCCACCGCCACCGGCGCGGAGCCGAATTTACGGATGAGGGGCGCGGCGAATACACCTGCGATAATGCCGCCGGCCGGGAAGGCCGCGAGCGCGAGGCCGTAGACGGCGTTGTCGAGCTCGTGGATCCGCTTGATTTCGGGGAAGCGCGGCACGATATTGGCGAAAATGGCGCCGTTGGTGAAGAAGAGCGCGCTCACCGCCAGGCGGGCATGGTGCAATTGGGTGGCGGTGTAGTGGCGCGAACTCGGCGGGCGCCGGCGCCGGGAAACGTGCTGCGTTGTCACAACTATCCTTTGCGTGCGGATCTTTATGTATGCGGTGTTAACGCTTCCACCCTACCGAGAAAAGCGGGGCCGCGGGCTCGCTGCAACGTGCCTAACTGCACGGCCGAAAACCCGCGACCCCGCTCTCGTCAGCCAGCTAGACGCGAACCGGAAACTACCCGGCCGCAGCCCGGCCTCTACCCGGGAAAGCCAGCCTAGATCTTCTCACCCCCGGTCGTTTCCTGGGCCGGCAACGCCAGCGAAATCGCGAAGGCGATCACCGCGCACACCAAACCAACAATCGCAGCCTGGGAATAGCCGGCGGTAATATCGCCGGCCACCGCATTGCGGGCCACGAAGGAGGCCATCACCCCGGTACCCACGCCCGCGCCCAGGTTGAAGGCCGCGGAGGTCAGGCCCGGGAGCACCCCCGGCCGGGTGGGCGAAGCATAAAGCACGCCCATGGCATTGAGGGTGGTATTAGACATCGCGGTATAGGTGGCGCCCATGAGGAAGGCCAGGGTGAAGAGCACCCAGCGATTCTCGAAGCCGAAAACCACCACCCCGGTAATGAGCACGATGCTGCCCAGCAGGCCTGCGCGCAGGATCGCGCGGTAGCCCAGCCGCGGAGCGTACTTGCCCACGAAGGGCGCCAGCAGCCAGCCCAGCAGTGAGAACGGCGTGAGGTAGAGCAGCGCGGATTCCGTGCCTCCCATACCCAGGCCGTTCTCCGCATCCTGGGATACCGCCGGGATAAGATACATGAGCACCGAGAAAGCGGAAGCCAGGGTGAAGAAGGCCGTGCCGGTCACGCCCCATGTTTGGCGTTTGACCAGCTCGTTCAGCGGAACCAGCGGATCCGATACCCCGCGCTCCACCAGCACGAAAGCTACCGCCAGCACCACCGCCGCGATAATCGCGGCAATGGTCCAGGTGTTCCCCCAGCCCAGCGAACCGAAGCCGAAGGTGAGCGCCATATTCGCCGACCATAGCGAGCCGGTCAGGGTCATCGCCCCGCCCCAGTCCATGCGGCTAGCCGCCGGAACTCGAGTTTCCGGCACCCAGGCCACCACGCAGATGAGGGCCAGGACTTCCAGAGCCAGGATCGTCCAGAAAATTCCCTTGTAGCCGGCGTGATCCACGATCACCCCGCCCAGCAGGGTATCGATCCCGGCCACCCCGGAATTAATCGCGGCAACTAAACCGATATAGAAACCGTATTTCTTCGGGTGGAGGATGGCGCGCAGGGTGAGGTTACCCAGGGCGAAGGTGGCCCCGCAGAAACCTTGGAGGAAGCGCCCCACCATGAGCATGGCCACACTGCTGGTCACCAGTACCAGCACCGTTCCCACCACCATAAAGCTCACGGAAATCAGCAGGGTCACGCGCCGCCCGATTTTATCGGCGAGCGGCGGGAAGAAAATCGCGAGCGCCGCGGCCACCGCGAGGAACACCGTGGAGCTCCAGCCAATCACCCCGGCATTGGTTTGAAGGGCGCTGGCCATATCGCCGATGGCCGGCGCCAGCATCGTGGCATTGAGCTGGAAACTCGCGATGACCAGCATGAGTGCGGTGAGCACCAGCTTCGGGTTAATCGCGCGGTTGCCGGCGGCGCGCACCGTGGTCCCCTCAATATATTCGGAGGGTTGTTCCCTTGAGGGTTGTTCCCTCGGAGGTTGTCCCCTCAAAAGTTCAGCCATGGAATTCTCCTTCACAGATGATGAACCGATATCCGGCAGAACTATGCGAGGCCCGCAAAAGGCTGATTCGGGGTGGTTTCCAGCGCGAGCAAAGCATCCAGGCGCGCGAAGAACGCCTTTTTATCGGCTTCTTCCACCACGTACGCATTCGCGGGGAGCGGGAATTTCTCCCAGGCCATGGCTGAGTACCCGCGGGTGAGCTCCGAACCGGTTTCAATATCCACCCGGTAGCGGTTTTCGCTGAGGATAAGTTCCGGATGCAGGAGGGTAGCCACCGTCATGGAATCGGGATGCGTGGAGCCATCCACCCCCACCGATTCGTTGAAGTCCAGGGTGGTATCGCAGACCTTCTTGAAGAATTTCGCGAGGGTCGTATCCTTGTCGGCCAGTGCATTGTATTCGGCGCGGGTGATCGTGGCATCACGCAGGGTGATGGGATCCCAGGTCACCACGTGAATATCTTCGAAGCCGGCCGTGAACACAATCTGGGCGGCTTCCGGATCCACGTAGAAATTAAATTCGGCCGCGGAAATCGTATTTCCACGGCCGTTATTGGATCCACCCATAATGTAGAGGCTCTTGACGTTCTTCACGAACTGGCGATCCTTGACCACCGCGGTCGCGATATTCGTCAGTGGCCCGATCGCCACCACGCTCACCTCACCCGGTTGGGCAGCTGTGATGCGCAGAAGAGCGTCTACGGCGTGCTCGTCCTCCACGTGCGTCGTCGTAAAATCAATACTCAAACCGCCGGTGCCGTCACCGTGGACGTCCTCCGCGGACACCCATTCGCGCAACATCGGCTGCGAGCAACCAACGTGAATGGGGACCGCGCCGAGTTTACCGGCAGCGTTGAGCGTCATCTGCGCATTTTTGATCTGCCGCTCAAAACCAACGTTTCCGGCCACCATGGTGATGGCCCGCAAATCAGCCCGCTCATCGAGAAGGCCGAAAAGAATCGCCACGCAATCGTCCTGCGCGGTATCGGTATCGAGGATAAAAGGTACCTTCGTCATGAGTGCTCCTAGTAACTTTCGTGGCCGTTTTCCCCGGTCACAATGGCAACCGAGTTCGAGGATCCCACCAGGGCCGCTCCGGCCCGGATCAACGATAGTGCGTGGTCAAAGGTGGAGATGCCGCCCGACCCCTTGATGAGAACGCCCGCGGGCGCCAGGCTTTTCAAGAACTTAATCGATTCAACGCTCGCCTTTTCCACCGATCCGGAGGACGCATTTTTGAGGTATTTCGCGCCGGCTTCCACGGAGAGTTCCACCGCGGCGCGGCGTTCGGCCTCGGTGAGGAGCGGCAGTTCGAGCATCACTTTAACGGGCACGCCCGCGGCGACGACGCCGGCAATATCCTCGCGGAACTTGTCATATTCGCCGTCCTTGAGCCACCCGATCTGCACCCCGATATCAATTTGGGTGGCGCCGGCCTTCACCAGCGCTTCGGCTTCCGCGGCTTTCCCGGCCGAGGTCATCACCCCGGTGGTCGGGAAATCGAGTGCGGAGGCCACCTCGATCCCGGTACCTTCCAGCACCTTCGCGGTAATGGGCACCTGGGATCCGGCTACCATCGCCGCGTTGAATCCATATTCAATGGCCTGCTCCGCGTGCCGGATCGATTCGGCCCGCGTGGTTCCGATCTTAATGAGTGTGTGTTGAATATACGGGGCTAAATCGCGTGGATTCTTAATATCTTCCGGCGCGATACGCGTGGGTTTTTCCATTATTTATCCTTCCGTTCGGATTGTTATGAGTTACGTGGAAGTACGACGGCGCAGCGCTCGGCACCGAAGCGGGTGTGAAGATCGTCAATGCTGGGTATACCCGGCAGCACTCCTTCCGCTTCTACGGTAAGAGCGCCGGCGCAATTCGCGAAGCGAGCCGCCTCCGCCGGCGCTGCCCCGCAGGTGAGGGCCGCCGCGAGCGCCGCGTTCGTGGCATCGCCCGCCCCGGTGGTATCCACAACGGCGCGGGGCGTCTCAGCTGGGATTTTCTGCGGCTGGCCCCCGCTTTCGCATACGTAGCAGCCCTCCGCTCCGTGGGTGAGCACCACGGTGCATTCCAGGGCTTGGGCGATGCGGGCGGCTTTTTCTTGGGGTGGGAGGGCCGCGAGCGCGGTGGCGGCGTCGTCGTTCCCCAACATCTGCAAGAGCGCGAGCGCTTCCGTTTCGTTGGGCGTGATGACGTCGACCTGGCGCAAGACGTGTTCGGGCAGGCGTGGCACCGGGGCCGGGTTGAGGATAACGCGCGCCCCGGCCGCGCGCCCGAAGGTGATCGCGCGCGCTACGCTGGGCGCGGGGATCTCGCAGGAAATAAGGACGGTATCCGCGCTTTCAAATATGGCGGCGTGCGCGCCGATGTCTGCCGGGCTGAGCTGGTCTAAAACCCCGTTGGCGAGGATAATGCGATTTTCTCCGGTGGCGTCCGTGATAATCACACCGACCATGGTGACGCCTTCTTTGGTGACGACGGCGGAGGCGTCCACGCCCTCGGCCGCCCACATTTCGCGCGCGGCGTGGGCGTACCAATCCGAGCCGACGGCGGTGAGTAAGCTGACCGGGATTCCCAGCCGGGCCACCCCGACTGCCTGGTTGGATGCTTTGCCGCCGTGTTCCTGGCTGAAGCGCGCCCCGGAGATGGTTTCTCCGTCCGCGGGCGGGCGCTGGGTGAAAAATGACAGGCCGACGCCGTAGCCGCCGACAACAAGTATTCGCATTGCTCCCCCTTGAACTCGTGCGTTAAGGCGAGGGTAGCAGTGTGAACAAGTATATACAAGTAGGTACAGCTAGTGGACAGGTTTAGGGCGGCGCGCGGGCGGCGGGCCGCGGGCTCGGGATGGTGACCGTGCGGCAACGGGACGCCGCCGCAACGGACACCCCGAAAAGCGCGCCGGCCTTTATGACGGCAGCGGGGTGCGGTGCACGATGGAGTGAATCCGCAGGCGGTCCGGGCGGATCCAGATGCGCGAGGTTTCTACTGGGCGGTCGGAGGCATCATAGGTGACCTGCTTCATGTCGATGAGGGGGAAGCCGTGCGGAACTGCGAGGATGCGCGCGAGGTTGCGGTCGGCCCCGACGGCGGAGATGGTGCGGCTGCCGTGCGAGAGGGCGATGCCGAGGTCGTTTTCCAGGGTGCCGAAAAGGGAATTCGCCTCGTAATCCTGCTTGACGAGGACGGCGCGTTCCGCGCACAGCGGGGGGAGGATCACCCAATTATCGAGGAGGGTGATGGAGCCTTCGGCGTCGCCACGCATGCGGCGCAGGTGGAAAATATTGCCGTCGACTCCCAGCGCGGCGGCAATCGGCGGCGGGGCGGGGATGACTTCCTGGGCGAGCACCCGGGTGGTGTAGTCGATGCCGCGCTGCTTGAGTTCTTCGGCGAGGGTGGTGAGGGAGGAGGTGAGCGGCGAGCGCACAATATCGTGGGCGATGAAGGTGCCGCGCCCGCGCACCCGCACCAGCAGACCTTCGTCGATGAGCTGGTCCACGGCTTTGCGCAGGGTACCCCGGGCCACATTGAGCTGTTCCGCGAGGGTGATTTCCATGGGGAGCTGGTCGCCGCGGCGCCACGCGCCGGTACTTACTTGTTCACGCATCCAGGTGGCGAGCTGCCGAAAAATCGGAGTAGGGGCATTGCGGTCAAGGCCCGGGGACTCGGTGTGCATGGTTCCTCACCATCGCTTCCTGGACGTCTATGTTCGGATCTATGTTCGGATCCGGGCTGCTTTGCCCGGCATCTCTAGGGTACCGCGCGGCCTGGGAGGGCGCTGGAAAGCGCCTGATGGTGGGCTGGCGGGGGCGGGAGTGCGTCGGGACGTGAAGCGTGGGTGACACGCGCGCTAGGCGTGGGTGTCAGGCGTGCGGGGCGTGGGCGTGGGCGGATTCGGAACGCAAGGTCCGGGCAGCGCCGGAGCCGGTATGTTCTTTCCGAGCTGTACCGCGTATGTACCACAAACGCAGTACGTTTCCCGTCACCGCCTTTCAAGCACCGCAATACCTAGCGGCAAAAGTCCAGAGTCGTCAGTTTATGGGAAATCGAGTCGTCAGTTTGTGGGGATTCCAGTCGTCAGTTTGTGGGCGGTGCAGTCGTCACTTTGTAGCACGCGGGCGATCCCATTGAAGATATCCTTGGATATAGCTGCCTTAGCACTTGGCTTCACAACGTTGTAGGAGAGGTAAGTCATGGACACATCCACCGTGGACATCCACTTCGAACCTTGGGAACTTGCGTCGATTCAGGCGTACGCCAATAAGCTGGGCCAAAGCCTTTCGGATTTTGTTCGTGAGTCAGCCCTGGAGCGCGTCGAAGAATTTATTGATACGGAATTCTATCGGCAGGCGCGGGAGCAAGACGATGGAATTCGGTACTCCATGGACGAGGTCATGCGGGTGGTCGCGGAGGATTGATATCGATGCCGTCTGACTAAATGAGCCAAGTCAGGCCACCCTGGCGCTTTACCGACGTAAATGATGCTGTTGACTTCGCTCGAAGTTCCCGTAGGATTGCTCGCGAAGACCACGGAACGATCACCAGCCTCGGCTGAATCGCCGGGGTTACGTTTATCCTGAATGGGCCTCGGCTTCCGGCTTTACAGAATGTACATTTCGGACCTAGCGAGCCACAAAATGTACGTCAGGAACATAAATCCAGCTGAAAACTGTCACCCACGTACATTTTGCTGACGAAACTGGCAAGGCCGGTAGGCTGGCAGGCCGCCGCCAGCGGCGCGGGCGCGCCCAAGTGTGTATAAGACACCCAAAAACAAGAGAAAACAGTGCTCATACGCACACTTTGCGGGCGGGCTAAAGGCCAAGCATCAAAGGAAAATCTGGTGGAGCTAAGGGGACTCGAACCCCTAACCCCCTGCTTGCAAAGCAGGTGCGCTACCAATTGCGCCATAGCCCCTAAGATTCCGGCGCGGGATCCGGAACGTGGTGCCAACGAGAATGCTCATCCATCACGTGCACCAGGGCAGCGACAGCACAACATCCAGCAGCAAGCGAACCGAGGAAGAAACCAACCCGTTTCATAACCCTCCTCGTAACCGTGGGCCTAGATGGACTCGAACCATCGACCTCAGTCTTATCAGGACTGCGCTCTAACCAACTGAGCTATAGGCCCGGTGACCACATGAGTTTACACCGGCGAGCCGCCGTTTCCAAATCGTTTCGCTTGCGGTTCGCGTCACACCGGCCCGATGGCGTGCGCAAACGCCGTTTTCACGCCCAGGAACCCGCATCTGCGCGCGTATTTTTTACGACGACGCCGGCGCGCCCGGCCGGCTGGTGGCTAGGCGAGCCGGAGCAGGCGGCGCAGCGGCACCCCGAGCCAGGGAGTCACCAGGCGGATGGCCGGGCCGGTGAGCACCGCCGCCGCCAGGGTGCCCTCCCGCACGCCCACGAGCTCCCCGAGCACCGCGAAGGACAATGCGGTGGCCAGAGCAACCAGGGCGGCGTCGTTATAGACCTTGATCGCGCCGAAATTAGTCCAGCGATGCACGCCGAAGCGGCGCACTGTTTTTCGGTAGATCGCGATGACCACACCTTCGCCGGCGTTGACGACCGCCCCGGAGCTCACCTCCACGCAGATTCCCACCGCGAGCACCGCCACCCCGCCCAGGCACAGCAGCCACTGCTGGGTGTAGCTCGAATACGTGATCGGGCCGAGGATCGCGCCGGCCGCGTCGATACCCGTGGCCATGAGCAGGGCCATCGGTAATTGCAGAAATTCCAGCGGCGGGAATTCACGGCGCAGCAACGCCAGCTGGATCACGATGAAGACCACGTGCATGCACCCGGTCAGGGTGCCCACCGAGATCGGCGTCATGCGCGAAACCACGTAGGGGAGGGAAGAAATCGGGGAGGTCCCCAGGTCGGAGGCAATAGCCAACTGGATACCGAAGCCCATAATGAACAGGCCCAGGGCCAGCACCAGGTAGCGGATAACCCACAGCCACCACGGGGCGCGCGCCCTACTCATCGGTGACTGTCAAGCGCAGTCCTCCCACCAGAGCCGCGAAGAGGTTATAGATCAGCGCCGCGATCGCGGAGAGCGCGGTCAGAAGCACAATATGAATAATCCCCACCAGTACGGCGAAAGCCATCCAGCGGCCAAATTCCATGTATTCGCCCACCCGCAGCAATTCTTCATTGCCGAGGGTCTCAAATAGATCCGACATCTGCGAGAACACGTGCATGCCGTCCAGCACGAACCAGATGAGCATCATCGCGATCACGATCATCACGCCAATCGCCACGGACAGCAGGAAGCCGATTTTCATGGCGGACATCGGCTCCACCTTGGCGATGGTCATCCGGATCCGGCGAATGCCCACGGTTTGCTTCGCGGGAGCAGCACCTTCCGGGGCGGACACCCGAGGATAGGCACTAGCCCGATGCCCGGTAGCTGGCCCGCCCGCGGCCGGGCCAGCTGACCCGCTGGCGGCCCGCCCCGGGGCGCCAGCGGCGCCGTCGTACCGCATAGCTGAATGCGCCGGCGCGGAAGCAATGGAAGCAGCCGGACCGGTGTGGCCCTCCGCCGCCGCGGGCATGGCCCCGCGCACCCGGGTGGCCTCCAGCCCCGCGCGCTCACGCCCGCGGCCGGGCCCGCGTTCCGGAGTGTGTTGTGTATCTGTCATCTCAGTTCTCCAAGGTTTCAGCGGCCGGTTCTGTAGATTCCGTAACTTCCGCAGCTGCCGTAGGTTCCGTCACCTCAGCGGCTTCCGAAGATTCCGCGGATGCCTCCGCTGCCGCCTGCTCGCCTGCGGCGGGGACCTCTTCTTCGATCTCCACCTCAGCATTACGCGCGACAGCAATAATTCTGTCACCCTTATCGGGCCGCACGAAAGTAACGCCCTGGGTGTTGCGGCCGGTGAGCGACACTTCATCAACCGCGGCGCGCATCACCTTGCCCGATTCCATAATAGCGAGCACCTCGTCACCACTGGACACCATGAGCGCACCCACCAAATCCCCGCGAGCCTCAGTCAGCTTCGCCACCTTAATACCCATACCGTTACGGCCCTGCACCCGGTATTCATCCGCGCTGGTGCGCTTGGCAAAGCCCTGCTCGGTCATGACGAACACCTGGGAATCATCATGCACAACGTCCATGGTCAGCAACGAATCATCCCCGCGGAATTTCATACCCGTCACCCCAGAAGCCGCCCGGCCCATCGGCCGCAGCGATTCCGCATCCGCGGTGAACCGCAAGGACATCCCGTGGCGGGAAACGAGCAGCAGGTCATCGGCCTCATCCACGAGGGAAGCGGCCACTACCTCATCGCTGGACCCATCCGCCAGCTCGCGCAGCTTAATCGCAATCAAACCGCCCGAGCGCGGGGAATCGTAATCCTGGAGCGGGGTCTTCTTCACCAGCCCGGACTTCGTGGCGAGCACCAGGTACTTCGCGTCCTCGTAACTGCGAATCGAACGCACCGCCGCGATTGTTTCCCCAGGCTGGAAGGCCAGCAGATTCGCCACGTGCTGGCCCTTGGCATCGCGCCCACCTTCGGGAAGCTCGTAACCCTTAAGGCGGTACACCCGCCCCAGGTTCGTGAAGAACAAATGCCAATCGTGGGTGGAAGCAATCCCGAAGTGATCGACCACATCATCCACGCGCAGCGAAGCCCCGCGAATCCCCTTACCGCCGCGATGCTGGGCGCGGTATTCGCTCACCTTGGTGCGCTTGACGTAACCCGAGCGCGTGACCGTGACCACCACGTCCTCTTCGGGGATAAGGTCCTCCACACTCATCTCCCCGTCGTAGGGAAGGATGGTGGTGCGCCGGTCATCACCGTACTTATCGGTAATGGCCTGGAGTTCTTCGGAAATAATGGAACGCTGGCGATCCTCCGAAGCCAGAATCCCGCGGTAATCCTCCACGAGGGCCCGCTTTTCTTCGTATTCATCCAGGATCTTCTGGCGTTCCAGGGCGGCCAGGCGGCGCAGCTGCATTTCCAAAATCGCATTGGCCTGGTCCTCATCAATATCGAGGAGCTCCATAAGGCCCGTGCGGGCCACATCCACGGTGGCCGACGCCCGAATCAGCGCAATAACTTCATCGAGGGCATCGAGAGCCTTGAGGTAGCCCTCCAGGATATGCATGCGTTTGAGCGCCTCGTTGAGGCGGTATTCGGTGCGCCGGCGGATCACGTCCATCTGGTGCGCGACCCAGTGCCGCACGAAACCGTCCAGAGAAAGCGTGCGCGGCACCCCGTCCACCAGCGCCAACATATTCGCCGGGAAATTATTTTGTAGTTGCGTATGCTTGTAAAGATTATTGAGAACCACCTTCGGTACCGCGTCGCGTTTTAGAACGACGACGATCCGCTGGCCGGCCCGCCCGGAGGTCTCATCGCGAATATCAGCAATGCCCGGGAGGCGGCCATCCTTAATGCCCTCCACCATTTTGTCCAGCAGGCGATCCGGATTGACCTGGTAGGGCAGATCAGTAATGACCAGGCAGGTGCGGCCCCCGATCTCATCGACTTCCACCACGGCGCGCTGGGTGATCGAGCCGCGCCCGGTCCGGTAGGCATCCTCGATACCGCGGGTGCCCAGAATCGTTGCCCCGGTGGGGAAATCCGGGCCCTTAATGCGGCGCATGAGCTCACCCAGGAGTTCTTCCCGAGAAGTATCCGGGTGGGCGAGGTACCACTGCACGCCGTCATTCACTTCGCGCAGGTTATGCGGGGGGATGCGGGTGGCCATGCCCACCGCGATACCTTCGGAGCCGTTGACCAGCAGATTCGGGAAACGGGAGGTGAGGATGGTCGGTTCCATAAGCGAGCCATCGTAATTCGGCTCGAAATCAACCGTATTTTCCTTGATATCCCGCACCATTTCCAGGGCGAGGGGGGCCATACGCGCTTCCGTGTACCGCGGGGCGGCCGCCCCCAGATCACCGGAGGTACCGAAGTTTCCTTGGCCCGATACCAGCGGGTAGCGCATGGACCAGGGTTGGGCCAGGCGCACCATCGTGTCATAAATCGCGGCGTCGCCGTGGGGGTGGTAGTGCCCCATAACATCGCCCACGATTTTCGCTGACTTGGAGAAGGAGGAATCTGGCCGGTATCCGCCGTCGTACATCGCGTAGATAACGCGCCGATGCACGGGCTTGAGGCCGTCGCGCACGTCCGGCAGCGCGCGACCCACAATAACGGACATGGCGTAATCGAGGTAGGAACTCTCCATTTCGCGCTGGAGATCCACCTCCATAATCGCGCCGTGATTATACGTGGACGTCGTTTCGCTTTCGCTCATAATGATGACAAATCCTAGATATCGAGGAAGCGCGCGTCGTGCGCATTACGTTGAATGAAGCCGCGGCGAGAATCCACATCTTCGCCCATAAGAACACTGAAGGTTTCGTCGGTTGCGGCGGCCTCCCCGATGGAGACCTGCTTGAGGGTGCGGAATTCCGGATTCATGGTGGTATCCCACAGTTCTTCCGCGTTCATTTCACCCAGGCCCTTGTAGCGCTGGATGCGCTGGGATTCTTCGCGGGGCAGCCGCCAGCCCTTTTCTTTACCTTCTTCGAGCACCTCATCGCGTTCCCGATCCGAGAACACGTAGGAATGCGGGGCGTTCGTCCATTTGATGCGGTAGAGCGGGGGCATGGCCAGGAAGACGTGCCCAGCTTCGATCAGCGGGCGCATATAGCGGTACACCAGGGTGAGCAGGAGGGTCGCGATATGCGAGCCGTCCACATCCGCATCGGCCATGAAAATAATCTTGTGGTAGCGCAGCTTATCGATATCGAATTCATCGCCGATGCCGGTGCCGAAAGCGGTGATGAGCGATTGGATGGTATCCGAGGAAAGCGCCCGATCCAGGCGGGCCTTTTCCACGTTGAGGATCTTGCCGCGGATGGGCATAATCGCCTGGTGTTCCGGATCGCGGCCGTTCACCGCGCTACCGCCGGCGGAATCACCCTCGACAATGAAAATTTCGCATTCCTCGGGTTTATTCGAGGTGCAATCCTTGAGCTTGCCGGGCATGGAGGCCGATTCCAGCACGGATTTGCGGCGGGTGGCTTCCCGGGCTTTGCGGGCCGCGGCGCGCGCGGCAAAAGCCTGGGTGCCCTTTCGGATAATCTCTTTGGCATCCGCCGGGTGAGAATCAAGCCAATCGCTGAGCTGGGTGTACATCTGCTGCTGCACGAAAGTGCGCGCTTCGGTATTCCCAAGCTTGGTTTTGGTCTGCCCTTCGAATTGGGGGTTGCCCAATTTCACGGAGATCACCGCGGTGAGACCTTCGCGCACATCATCACCGGAAAGATTCGGGTCTTTATCTTTGAGGAGCCCGTGTTCGCGTGCGTACTTATTGATCACCGAGGTGAGGGCGGAGCGGAAGCCTTCTTCGTGCATCCCGCCTTCGGTGGTGTTAATGGTATTCGCGAAGGTATTGACCGATTCGGAGTAGGCCGAGGTCCATTGCATGGCCACTTCCACTTCGATCTGCTTCTCATCATCTTCGGCTTCGAAGTAGATGATGTCGTTATTGATGATGTCCGATTTCTTCATCGAGTTGAGGAACTTGACGTAGTCAAGCAGCCCGCCGGAATAGCAATAGGACACTTCGCGCTTCGCCGGAACCTCCGCGGCACTTTCCCCTTCCGCCCCGGTGACTTCATCGCCTTCCGAGGTGGCGGAGCGGCGTTCATCAATGAGGTTGATACGCAGGTTCTTATTGAGGAAGGCCATCTGGTGGAAACGCTTGCGCAGCGTTTCGAAATCATAATCCGTGGTTTCGAAAATATCCGGATTAGCCCAGAAGGTTTGGGTGGTTCCCGTTTCGGTGGTTTCTTCCCCGCGTTCCAGTTCCCGGGTGGGTACCCCGTTTTCGTAGGCGATGCGCCATACGTAGCCATCGCGCTTGACGATGGTTTCCATCCGGGTGGACAGCGCATTCACCACGGATACACCCACGCCGTGCAGGCCGCCGGACACCGCGTAGCCACCCTGGCCGAATTTCCCGCCGGCGTGCAGCACGGTCATGACGACTTCCACCGCGGGGCGCCCTTCGGTGGGATGCATATCCACCGGAATACCGCGCCCGTTATCTTCCACGCGCACCCCGCCATCTTCACGCAGGGTCACCGTGATGGTATCCGCGTAGCCGGCCAGCGCCTCATCAACCGAATTGTCTACAACTTCGTAGACCAGGTGGTGCAGGCCGCGTTCCCCGGTGGAGCCGATATACATACCGGGGCGCTTGCGCACCGCCTCCAGACCTTCGAGGACGGTAATATTTGATGCGTCATAGGACTGATCGGGGGATACTTCGCCGACGTGATGCGCAGGGCCCTGCGGGGCCGGATTCTGCTCCGGCTGCGAGGCCGGGTTTTGTTCCGGCTGCTGCACCGGTTCGGGATGACTCGTTGTTTCCGACACGCGCGGAACACTCCTTCAGGCTAACTCTCAAAAATGGGCCTCTCCCGCATTGACCGCCGTTCTGGTAGGTACCTACGCTGGAGAGTCCCTCGTCTATTCTAGCCTATAAGCAGCTACGAAACTGAGACGGAGGACCGCAGTGCTGGAGATGTCCGAGCAAGAATTCGAGGAGGCGGTGGCCGATGCCATCGATCTGCTACCCGAAGCTTTCCTCGCCTCCCTTCCCAATGTGGTGTTTTTAGTGGAGGAGGAACCCGAACCCGATATGCTCCGCCCGGAAGATTACGATGAGGACGGCCTGCCCGCGGTACTCGGTTTTTACGACGGCGTAGCGCTCACCGAGCGCGGCGATGACGCCGGCTTACTTCCCGACCGCATCTTTATTTTCCGCGGCCCGCTCATGCGCTGGTGCGAAACGCGCGAAGAATTGGTGGAGGAAATCGGGGTCACCATTATCCACGAGGTCGGGCATTTTTATGGTTTGGACGACGACGCCCTGCACGCCCTGGGCTGGGAATAGCCAGCATCGGTGCGGCTGGCTGGCCCTGGATATCGGGGGTGGCGGCGCGGGTTTGCCTACCGGTAAGCGGGCCGGGCTAACCGTGAGTATCCAGTACTATCCGTAGGTATCGCGGGGTCCGCGGCCGGGAACCGAGAGCGGCCCGTGCTTCCAGCTGGGCCGATGCGGGCCCAGAATCACAATCTCCTTGACGATCCCCTCCCCTATTTCGGCGGCAATCCGCCCGGAGAGGGTTGCGAGAAGCGCGCGCATCTGAGTTTTCCACGAGGTGGAGGAGGCGCGCAGGGTGAGGACGCCGTCGTCGGAAAAATCTTCAATACGGCAGTGCCGCGCCACATTCGGTCCCACAATCGCATCCCACCGCGCGGAGACGGAGGCGATATCGAGGTGACTTTGCCATCCGCGGTCGCGGATGGTGCGGGCCAGGAGTTCGCCCACTGGATGCGGGTCGCGCCAGGAGGGCCGGGCTCCGGATCCCACATCGCCCCAGCCCGGGCCGGGGCTGGCCACCGGGTCACCGATGCGATCCGCCGCGCCGTTTTCGCCGGGCGCGCCCGCACCGCTCGCCGCGAGGTAGCGAGGGGCGGCAGCGGGGCGGCGGGTGCGCACATCCCCGCGCCGGAACGCCGCTTCCCGGGCGGCATCCAGGGCGTGGAGCGCGAAAAGATCGCCCGCATCACGCGCCATCGCCCGCCTCCTTGGGAATCGCGCTGCCAGAATCATCTTCAGTCACCGCACCATCGCGAACCTCCCCGGTAATACTGCCGGCCGCGATATGGAGGCGGTCCCCGCGCAGGCTTTCGGGCAAGTCATCGCCCACCGCGGCGGTCACAATCACCTGCTCGGCGCCGGCCACCAACTCGGCCAGGCGTTCGCGGCGCCGGGCATCGAGTTCGGCAAAAACATCGTCGAGGAGGAGGATGGGTTCGCCGTCCTCACTCAGTAATTTCCAGCAGGCCAGGCGCAGCGCGAGGGCGAAACTCCAACTTTCGCCGTGGCTGGCATAGCCTTTGGCCGGCAGGGTTCCCAAAGATAAGCGCAGGTCATCGCGGTGCGGGCCCACGAGGTTCACGCCCCGCTCAATTTCTTGATCCCGGCGTTCATCCAGCTGGGAGCGCAGCAAAGCCCGGGCGGTTTCCACATCGCGCAGTGCTTCTTCCTGCGAAGTGACGACGTGGCAGCTGGCGTCGTCGTCGTTTAAAAGCGCGGCGGCATCGGGCAGGGTGAAGGTACCGCGCCACGCATTCGCCGCGTAATCGAGGCGGGCGTGGCCGCGGTTTCCGGAGACCACGTTGTACATTTCCGTGACGTACGGGCGCAGGCGCGCCACCAATTCGGCGCGGGCGGCCACGATCTGGGCGGCGAGCGCGGCCAGTTGCTCGTCCCACACATCAATCGCGGCGTGGTCCACGGCTTTCCCGCGGCGGCGCGCGGCTCCGGCCGTTTTCAGGAGGGCGGCGCGCTGGCGGATAACCCGCTCGTATTCGCTTTTCACGGAGGCGAGGCGCGGGCGCAGCTGCACCATGAGGTCGTCCAGGAAAGCGCGCCGGACCGCCGGTTCGCCGCGCACAAGCGCGAGATCTTCGGGTGCGAAAAGCACCGCGCGGATAGTGCCCAGGATTTCTATCGGGCGCACGTTCCCGCGGTTGAGGCGGGCCCGGTTGGCGCGCCCGGCATAAATTTCCACTTCCACGGTGGTGGGCGATTCGCCGCGCAGTACCCGCGCCTGCACCACGCCGGCGGCGGCGCCCTGGCGGATCAGCGCATTATCGGAGGAGACCCGGTGGGAGGTGAGGGTGGCCAGATAGCCGATGGCCTCCACCAGATTGGTTTTCCCCTGGCCGTTTTCGCCCACGAGGATGGTCACCCCGGGGCGGAAACGAGCCACTTCACGCCGGTAATTACGAAAATCCGCCAGCGCTAAGTCAGAGATGTACACTCACACCCGCGCCTTAGGAGTAGGTGCGAATCGGCATGAGGAGGAGGCGGAACTCATCCGTATCGGAGCCGGTTTCTTCGGGTTGGCCGGTAATAACCGCCGGTTTCGTGGGGCTGGTGAAGGACAGGCGCACGAAAGGCGTATCCACCGCGGTCAGGCCATCTTGCAGGTAGGCCGGGTTGAAAGCCATCGCAATATCTTCCCCGGTGAGGGTGGCCGGCAGGGCTTCACTAGTTTGCGCCGAATCGTTTTGACCGGCATCCAAAACCACGCTGCCTTCGCTGAAACTCAAGCGCACCGCACTATTTTTTTCGACGACGAGCCGCGCACGCTTGATGGCATCGAGCAGCATAAGGCGATCAATCACGGCGTACCCATTGACGGTATCCGGGAAGAGGGCCCGCACCTGCGGGTAATCCCCGTCGATAAGGCGGGCCACGTTCTGGCGGTCCGCGGCGCGGAAACCAATGAGGCCGGTACGGCCGCTGGTATCCAGGGTCATACGCACATTACCCACCGAGCCGAGGGACTTAGCGATATCGGACAGGCGGCTGGCCCGCACCAGGATACGCGCGGAAATCTGCGGATCTTCCGGCTCCCAGGTGAGGTTAGCGATGGCCAGGCGATAGCGGTCCGTTGCCATGAGAGCAATATTTTCACCGTTGATTTCGATGCAGACCGAGACGAGAAGTGGGAGAGTGTCATCGGTGGAGGCGGCGGTGACGGCCTGGGCCACCGCGTGCTGCCAGGCGGCGCCGTCCACCACGCCGGAAACCCCATCGAGAGGCGGGGCGGCCGGGTAATCTTCCAGCGGCATCGAGGTCATCACCATGCGCGAAGAACCGCATTGCAGATCAAGTTTGGTGCCCTCAACCGTGAGGTCAATGGGCTTATTGGGCAAGGCGCGGGCGTATTCGGCCAGCAGGCGCCCGTGCACCAAAATGGTGCCGGCTTCTTCCACATCGCCGGTGATTTCGGCGTAGGAGGAAATATCAGGATCGTAGGAGGAAAGCGCAATGACGCCGGTGTCTTTGGCTTCGATTTTGATCCCGGAGAGGATGGGCAGCGAAGGGCGGGTGGGGATAGTGCGTGCCGTCCACGAGACGGCGTCCGCGAAGACATCGTGTTCAATCCGCAATTTCACAGCGAACCTTCCTCCCAATAACAAGAAACGTCTAGGGCTACTTTACGCGAGGGAGGGCCCGGAAGGAAAAGAATTTAGCGGCTTTGTAATTACACCAGTGTAATTTACGGCGTGCGGGTGCACCGGCCCTCGGCGACCGTTTGTTGTTCATGCGGGTGTTAATAGGTAGTGGTAGTAGTAGGTGCTGTGGACACTGTGGAAATGTGTTCGAAACGGCGTGAGCATGCGGATCTGGGCCGTGGATGAGCCTGTGGACGGTGCTGTGGATAATATGGGTTTTCGGGGGATGAGACACTTTGAGCTTTCGGCTATCCACCGCTAGATCTCGCCGATCCGCTTAATTTACGCCCGTGTCCACAGCTTATCCGCAAGCCCTGTGGATAGCGTTCGCCCAGGTAATGTGGGTGAGGAAACAGGGGTACTGGTGAAGCGGGCTGTGAGCGGGTTGTGAGCCGCACGTGGCATATGAGGTGCCAGACTTGAAACATGACTTGGCTCATTTAGTCAGGTTTTCGCGGGCGGGCGCGTCGGATCGGTACAGGAAAGCGCGGGGAAAGCGCTGGAATAAGCCGAAAAGTCGCTTCGAGGCGTGGAGTCCGTTTAGTCAGGTGGCGGCGTCGTCGTACTAAAGTCGTACTAAATAAATAAGGCGCACCACAAATGTCGCACGGACGAAACGCGAGCTAGAAAGATACAGCGCTACTCCGCCTGGCTGGCGGCTTGCTTAATACGCACGGAGAGCTCGGAGACCTGGTTATAGGTGGTCTGCCGCTCGGCCATCTGCTTATCGATTTTGCGATACGCGTGCATGACGGTGGTGTGATCGCGCCCGCCGAAAAGCGAACCGATCTTCGGGAGGGACAGATCCGTCATTTCCCGGCACAGGTACATGGCGATCTGCCGCGCGGTCACCGGGATCCGAGAACGATCCGCGCTGGTCAAGTCATCAATGGTGATGGAGAAGTAATTCGCGGTCTGCGCCATGATGAGGCTCGACTTAATATCCACCGAGTCCGGATTGGTGATGAGATCCTTGAGGACCATCTCGGACAGCGTGAGCGACACCGGCTGTTTGGACAGATCCGCGAAGGCGGTGACTCGGCGCAGCGCCCCTTCCATTTCGCGCACATTCGTGGTCATATGCGTGGCGATATATTCATGCACTTCGCGCGGCACGCTAATGCCATCCACATGCGCTTTCTTTTCCAGAATAGCGATACGAGTTTCCAGATTCGGGCGGTCAATACTGGCCACCACCCCGGAATTGAAACGCGAGAGCATCCGCTCTTCGAAACCGTTGAGCAGATTCGGTGCCACATCGGAGGTAATAACAATCTGCTTATTGGAATTCGTCAGGGCGTTGAACGTGTGGAAGAACTCCTCCACGGTGGTATCGCGCCCGCCAATGAATTGAATATCGTCGATCAGTAAAATATCGACCTTGCGGAAAGAATCCTTGAATTCGCTTTGTCGCCCGTCACGCACAGCGTTAATAAAAGCGTTAGTGAATTCTTCGGCGCTGATATAGCGCACGTGAATATTTGGGTAGAGCGAAATCGCATAATTCCCGATCGCGTGCATAAGATGCGTTTTCCCCATCCCGGAATCCGAGTAGAGGAACAGCGGATTATAGGTAGTCCCAGGCGCTTCCGAGACCGCTAGCGAGGTCGCGGTGGGAAAACGATTCGAATCCCCAATCACAAAATTATCGAAAGTGTATTTTGGGTTGAGCCCGGCAGCCGTGGACATCGCCGCGAAAGAAGGATCGGCCGAATTCCCGTAAATCTTTTCTTCCCCGGAAGCCATCGTTTGGGTGGCGAGCGAGGTCGGCTCGGTTGTTTCAACCGGCACGGCCGCATGTGGTGCGTTTATGTGTGGTGCCGGCACGTGCGATGTCGGTGTATGTGGCGCGCTTGCGTGGGTGGCAGTGAGGGACGACGGCGCAGCTGGAGCCACCGGCTCGCCCGGCGCATCAGGAAAAGCTCCCGGTTCCTCCAGGGTGAAATCCCGGTAGGTCGCGGATTTATTCCATTCCGAATCCGGGGAAAGCGCGGTGGGAGTTTCCGCCCGGCGCGGAGCCGGAGCAGCCTCAACGGGCCGAGTTTCGCGGCGCTCAGTAGCCGGAAGCGGGGATTCATTCACACTCGGATCAATGGAAATCACCAGGCGAATGCTGTGGCCCAGAATATTGGAGAGCGCCCCGGTCATGAGATCGGCAACGTGCTCCTCGATCCAGTTCTTCACGAACTCGGATCCCACCACGATCATAAAAATGTCCTCGGCGGTGGCCAGCGGGTGGGCCATACGCACAAAAGCGGATTGCGAATCGGAGAGATCGCCCTGCATACGCAGCAATTCCAAGGCGGCAAGCCAAGCATCGCGCGCGGGGTTCATCTCCGCCATGACATCCTCCTGAGGACTCTTTCAAGAAAAAGGGGGCGAGCCTCGCAGCCAGGTGATCCGAGCGCCGTTGATGATCACGACTGTAAGTTTCACGGTATCTGGTGAGGCCATGCCCTATCTGTCTGCCTATCGTAGGTGAATGACGCGCAACACGCTAACGAGTTATCCACAGGATTCTCCACACCTGTGGAAATTACATCTCTGTTATTCACAGGTCACTTACGCGCTGTGGAGCCTTAAAAACCTATCCTCAGATTTTTCCACAGATGTGTATAGGCCGAAAAAATTGCTTTGGTACGTGTTTTCTCACAGTGATCATCCTTGAGATAACGGTCACCGCGCGCTAAAAACCTTTGACTCACCGGCCTGATCTCGCGTAAAGTCATCTAGTCCATGCGTGGTTCAGCCGCGCGTTATTTGTCAAGAAGGGCCGCCACCGCTTGTGGATAAGCCCGTCAATATCTAGTGGAGGGGATCACCGTGGTTAAGCGGACTTTCCAGCCGAATAATCGCCGTCGCGCTAAGGTACACGGTTTCCGCAAGCGCATGTCGACCCGCGCGGGTCGCGCTGTTCTGGCAGCTCGCCGTCGCAAGGGTCGCGCCAAGATTTCGGCTCAGTAAATGCTTCCAGCCGTTCACCGCATGCGGAGTTCGGCGGATTTCGACTCGGCCTTTTCCGGAGCGCGCGGCTCTGCCCGGCGCGTCCAAGTCATCCTCGGCTCCCAGTCGGAATCGACCCTAACCGGCCCTCACCCTGTGCGGGTCGGTTTTGTCGTATCCAAAGCTGTGGGAAATTCCGTGGTGCGGCATCGGGTATACCGGCAACTGCGCCATCTCATGCGTGCGCGCCTAAGTTTTTTCGACGACGGCGATCTCGTCGTCGTTCGAGCTTTTCCCGCCGCGGCAGGAAGCAGCAGCGCGCAACTCGGTGAGGACCTGGACCGCGCGCTTGCCAAGGCACGGGCGCAAGCAGTGCGTACGCACGAAATACGCGGGCACCAAAGTGCGGATCAAGCAGGGCACACGCGAACAGCAGGCACGCAAGAAACGCGGGCGGTGAACGCGTTATGACGCACACGCCGGCAAGCGGACAACCGGAACGGCACGGCAAAGAAAGCCTGCTGGTACGGGCGGTGCGCTGGTATCAACGCACGATCTCAGCCGCACGCCCCCCGCGATGCCGCTACGCACCGAGCTGTTCGGCCTATGCGATACAAGCCATACAGATTCACGGGACCGGCAAAGGTACACTTTTAACCGTGTGGCGCTTGCTACGGTGCAACCCGTTGACGAAGGGCGGCGTAGATAGAGTGCCACCGCCGGGTCAGTGGCCAAGCAAACCATTGGACCAAGATGAGCTTCTCGAGCTTTACGCCAAAGAAGACGCCTTAGACGATACGAACAACGCTACGGGCAATCCCCAGCGGGAACACCCAGCAGCGTGAGGAGAAACTAAGTGGATACAATTCTCGCTCCGTTTATGTGGGCGGTCTCGTGGGTGATGTACGGCATCCACGAAGGACTCGTACTCCTGGGAATGAACCAGGGCGCCGGGCCCGCGTGGGTCTGCGCCATTATCGGGCTGACCATTGTGGTTCGTCTGCTCATCTTGCCGCTGTATAACCGGCAGATTCGCGCTTCGCGGGCAATGCAGGTGCTGCAACCCGATATTCAGAAGCTGCAGAAGAAGTACAAGGGGAAGCGGGACCAGGTGTCCATGCAGCGCCAGCAGGAAGAACTGCAGGCGCTCTACCGCAAACACGGGGCCTCCCCCATGGCATCCTGCTGGCCGATGCTGGTGCAGATGCCGATTCTCTTCTCCCTGTACCGGGTGCTTATCAACTTCCCCTCCATCGCTAATGGCAAGCGCGGCCCCATCGGGCCGATCACCCAGTCGGTGGCGCAGTCCTTCGAGAAGACCACGTTCTTCGGCGCCCCCATGTCGGCCACCATTTCAACCGCGGGCCAATTTGCCAATGCCACGCAGGTACGGATTGTCGCCGTCGTTCTGGTGATCATCATGATCCTCAGTATGTTCTGGACGCAGCGGCAGCTCATGACGAAGAATATGCCGGAACAGAAGGATCCGAATAACGCGGCTCTGCGCATGCAGCGCATGATGCTTTACGGCATGCCGCTGATCTATGTGTTCTCCGGCGCGGTGTTCCCGGTGGGCGTGCTCATTTACTGGTGCGCTGGCAACCTGTGGAATATGGGTCAGCAGAGCTGGTTCATTCGCCATAATCCCACGCCCGGTTCGCGGGCCTATATTGAGCGGGAAAAACGGATCCTGGAAAAGCGCAAGCGCAAGGGTCTCACCGATGAGGAAATTGCCGAACTGGAAGAGCAGGAGCAGAAGGGCGGCCAGCGCTACCAGCCGATGAGCAAGGAACGCGCGAAGAAAGCCGGGCTGAGTCCGGATGCGTATATGCCGCGCCCGGAAGATGACGGCGAGGACGATAAGCCCGTCGTCGGCAAAGATGGTTTGACGGATGAAGAACGTGCCCGCAAGCGCTACGAACGCCGCCAGGCCGAACGGGCCCGGGCCCGCGCCAAGAAGAATAAGAAAAACCGCGGGAAATAACACCCGGCGACCGGCGTAGAACAAGCTAAACTTAGTCAAAGAAAAGGAACGGACGGGTTGTGCAAAATCTTGGCAGCCCCAGAAGGGGATCCCCCGGATACCAGGAGAAAGAATGAGCGAAACGTCTGAGGATATTAAGAAGCTTGATCGCGAAGGCGATATTGCGGCTGACTACCTCGAAGAACTGCTGGATATTGCTGATCTCGACGGCGATATTGATATCTCGATTGACGAAGATCGTGCCACGATCGCCATTGTCACCGAGGGTGAAGCCGATGAGCGGCTGCGCCGCCTGGTGGGCCGGCACGGTGCCACTCTCAACGCGCTCCAGGATCTGACCCGCCTCGCGGTTCAGGAAAAGACCGGGGAACGTTCGCGGCTCATGCTGGATATCGCGGGCTATCGCGATGAACGCCGCGCCAAGATTGAGGAAATCGCCGCGGAAGCCATCCGCGAGGTGCAGGAAACCGGCGATGAAATCGAGCTGGATCCCATGAATCCCTTCGAGCGCAAGGTTGTGCACGACGCCGCTGCTGCCGCCGGGCTCGTTTCCGATTCCGAAGGCGTGGGCGCCGGGCGTCACGTGGTCATCAAGCCCGCGGACGAAGACTAAGGCGAGGATTAATACGCATATATGGCGGAAGAACATCCGATGATCGAGGTTCCTCCTGCCGCCGGTGCTGAGCATTTCGGCACGGCGACATGGGGAACCTTGCTTCATTTTGCGCGCCTGCTCAAAGAAGAAGGCGAAGTGCGCGGGCTCGTAGGGCCGCGCGAACTGGGCCGCTTATGGTCCCGGCACCTACTCAATTCCCTCGCTATCGAGGAGTTCATCCCGGTGAAAGCCACGGTGGGTGATGTGGGTTCCGGTGCTGGTTTCCCCGGAATTGTGTTGGCGATTGTGCGGCCGGACGTGACCGTCACCTTGATTGAGTCCATGGAGCGGCGCACCGAATGGCTGCGCTACGTGGTGGGCGAGCTGGGTTTGCGGAACGTCAAGGTGCGGACCGCCCGCGCCGAGCAACTCAAAGGCCGGTTCGCGGCTGATATTGTGACCGCCCGCGCGGTAGCGGCACTCAAGAAATTACTACCGTGGACGATGCCGCTGGTCAAACCCGGTGGGCGTTTGGTTGCCCTCAAGGGCGAGCGTGCCGCCCAAGAAATTGACGACGCCGCAGCGCAGTTGCAGCGTTACGGAGCTGCGGAGGTTGCGGTTCATACTGTGGTGCCCTTTGGAACAGACGAGGCTACTCGGGTGGTCGAGGTGCTCAAGAAAGCTTCGTAAGTCAGGCGGGCGTGTTGCTGGGTTACTGAGTTACTGGGCTTCTGAACTTGGTTGTTCGTGATTTTGCTGTCCATGGCTTAGTCGTGTGACCCTGTGGCCCGGTTTCATAAAGGACGTGTGCCGGTTTTATAAGGGACGCAGTCTGGTTTGGCCGCATGTATCGAACATGTGTTCGTAGTGGGTGGTGCTTGTGGATAACGTGCGTGATGCAGATGACGGCGGCACAGAGATGGCCTGATACCGGCTAGAATGTTCTGAGGTAAGGAGGGCGTTATTTATGAGTGATCCCCGTAAAAAAGTTGGACGTCGTGCTGCGCCGAGTTCGGCACCTTCGCCTGCACCACAGGATCGGGACACTCCGATCGCCCGCGAACTTCGAGAGGATTTTAAGCGCCTCAAGAAGGTGAAGGCGAGTAAATTCCAGAAGCCGGAACATACCCGCGTTGTTGCAGTGACGAATCAAAAGGGCGGTGTCGGTAAAACCACCACTGCCGTGAATATGGCGGCTGCCCTCGCTCTCAACGGGATGCGGGTCTTGCTTGTTGATGCGGATGCACAGGGTAATGCTTCTACCGGTTTGGGTATTAGCCCACAGGAAGAACGCAACGACGTTTACGAAGTTTTTAAGGGCCAGGCACGGCTCGAGGATGTTCTTATTCAACTCGAGGATATTCCGAATCTTTATGTGGCTCCCTCGAGTATTACCTTAGCAGCCGTTGATTTTGAGTTAGGCCAGGTGCCGGGGCGGTACTCTATTTTACGCGACGCGATCCGGGAAACGATGGATAGTTTCGCGGCGCAGGGCAAGGCTTTTGACTTTGTATTTATTGATTGCCCGCCGAGTATGGCGCTGTTGCCAGTGAGTGCGCTGGTGGCTGCTGATGAGGTGTTGGTACCGATTCAGGCGGAGTTTTATGCTCTCCAGGGTGTGGCCCAATTGGTACAGACGGTTGAGGATGTGCGCTCGTCTCGCAATGAGAAGCTACATATCTCGGCGTTTATTGTGACGATGGTGGATACCCGCACAAATCTGGCGAAGGATGTATCCGAAGAAGTGCGTTCACACTTTGGTGACCGGGTGCTTCATACGGAGATTCCTCGGTCGGTGGCTGCTGCGGAAGCGCCGTCTTTTGGGAAGAGTGTGCTCACCCACGATCCCCGGAATCGGGCGGCTATTGCCTATCTTGCGGCAGCAAAAGAATTTTCAGCTCTCTCATAGTTAGGAGCCATCGTGGCAACTCGTAAACGGCGTGGTTTAGGAAGTGGACTCGGTGCCCTCATTCCACCGGAACAGGCAGAGAATACCGAGAGTCCCATCGATATCTTTTTCGGTACGGTGAAGAAGAAGGACTCGGGTTCGCGGGAGGCTGCGGGTTCGCGGCAGCACGACGATTCTCAGCAGGATGATGCTAATCCCCTCGATCTTGGATATGGCTCGGCGGGAGAGAATGTTTCACGTGAAACATCGGGCGGTTCTCAGCGTGTGGCTTCGAAACCATCGGCTGCCTCACCTAAGAAGAAGGTGGTTGGCAAGAAGACTCAGGCCAGTAGTGGAACGGTCGAGACACCGGACGGTGTAGGCGAATCACCGGCTGTGATAAGCGAGGCGAAGGCTGGTGAAGCTGAGGGTGTTAAGGACACTACGGTAACCGAGGGAACTTCCGTTGTTGAAGCGACTGGCGGTGCGAAGGAGTCTAAGGGTGTCGCGGGAACGGATGCAGCTCAGGCAAGCAATGTTTCACGTGAAACATCGGAAGATGACCTTGTTGCAGTACCGGGTGCCACCTACGGCGAGATTGATGTCAATGTCATCGTGCCCAACCGTGCGCAGCCCCGTACCAATTTCGATGATGACGATTTAGAGGAACTTGCGCAGTCCATTAAGGAAGTGGGCATTCTTCAACCTATTGTTATTCGCCCACTTAGTGAGCCTTTGGATAACCATCCGGAGGCTCGATACGAACTCATTATGGGCGAGCGGCGCTGGCGGGCGACCCAGCGGGCGGGCTTGACGCGTATTCCTGCCATTATTCGGCGCACCTCGGACGAGGATCTGCTTCGTGATGCACTTCTTGAGAATCTACACCGAGCTGATCTCAATCCCTTGGAAGAGGCAGCTGCCTATCAGCAGTTGCTTGAAGACTTCCAATGCACGCAAGACGAGCTTGCAAAGAGAATCGCTCGGTCTCGCCCGCAGATCACTAATACTTTGCGACTTTTGAAACTTCCCGCTTTGGTGCAGCGCCGGGTAGCAGCGGGCGTGCTGTCTTCCGGGCATGCGCGTGCACTTCTCGGTCTTGCCGACGCTGGTGCGATGGAGCGGCTGGCGCAGCGGATTGTGGCAGAAGGATTATCTGTCCGAGCTGTTGAGGAGATCGTTGCTCTTGGTGATGAATCGACCCCAGCTTCGGTCCGCCGAGTTCGTGTGAAGCGCTATGAAAACGAACTGACTTCGGTAGCAACACAATTGGGCGACCGGCTCAATACTCGTGTGAAGGTCGATATGGGCCGAACCAAGGGAACTATGCGCATCGACTTCGGTTCCCTCGAGGATCTCAATCGTATTTTGAGCGTGCTGGCGCCGGATGTTGCTGGTGTAGATATTCCTGAAGAGGAAAGTGGCAAGGAATAGGCTGCGAATCTTTCAATTGCGGGGCAATGTTTCACGTGAAACATTGGCCTATAGGACACTTGGTGTTGGTTTTATCCGGACTTTTCGGCTTGCTAGCAGGCTAAAGTCGGGTTCAAACTCGGTTTGACTCGAGTTTTTGGATGGACAAAACGTGTTGGTTCAACCCCGACTTTCCCGCATTCTGACGCGGAAAAGCCCGGATTGAAGATCTGCTTTCCACCCATTTTCCCGCTCAGCACTCTCCCAAGCCCTGCGCGTACGCAAAGCGCGCCGTCGTCCGCGTATACGAGCGTTTCGCCGCCCCCACGCCCTCCGTATGCGGCAGGGTACGCAGAGGGGCGTCCGCCGCAGTTTGGCCCGCAGACCAACGGATTCGCACGCTTGACGGTGGACCCTGCCGAGGGTCAATCCGCTGCATATGCGAACGGTGCGGGGCGCAGGAAACGGTGTACGCACGGGAGTACGACTCGGGTCGGGGCCTGCGCGGCGGGCTAAATCTAGGGATACCTACGGTATCGTAACCAACACATTTTGTCCTATAGCCCGAAACATTGCCCCGCTTCCTTATTTAAACAGAGATCCTTTATGCGGGGTCGCTACTGTTAGGCCTGGCTGAAAACTAACGGAGAAACAACGCATGACTCGTGCAACTTTAGTGACCCGGTTTTTTGGTTTTCGTGGGTTTGGGGAGTGATCGGAGCGGCGGTTTGCAGTGCTGTTACCGACAGTCGAAAAGTAGCCCAGGACCAATGGTCGAAAAGTAGCCCAACCGAGAAGAATTGGATAGGTGAAGTTCTGCGGAGGATGTTTCACGTGAAACATCCTGGCGCACACATCTACGTAGCTCGAATCCGAGCGGATTGAGTGACTACTACAGCGAATACTGCATTGCGCGAAAGGTAGGTCGAATGTGCATTTTTGCCGGCAGTAACGCGTCATTACCACCGAGCTAATCGCGCAGATTGAACGTGCACCTAGCATTGCGGAAACAAAAGCGGGCAATGTTTCACGTGAAACATTGCCCGCTGGGTGGAGACTTGCCTGAACTTCCTATGCTGCTACTTCGTCATTTCGGGGAGGTCTTCCGGCTCACTGACGTCCCGATCCGCTGCGCGGTGCAGGATTTGCAGGTAGAGCGATTCGGGGCTAGTCCCATTCTCGCGCGCATATGCTTCAACAGCTTGGGGAAGCAGCGAGGTCTCCGTCATTCCCGGTGCGATATTTACATCGATGATATACGGAGTGCCTTCCTTCACGATGAGATCAGTCCGGGAAACATCGCGAAGTCGGAGGGTGGTATGCGCCGTGAGCGCGGCTTCGGTAACCCGTGCCTTTTCCTCGTCGGAGAGACGAGCGGGCACATAGTACTTAGCTCGGCCGGCGAAGTAGCGCGCGTCGTAATCATAAGGCCCATCTGTTTCGATTTCGACCGGAGGAAGCGCGATAGGCCCTTCCGGCCCGTCAATAACCGAAACGGAAACTTCCGTTCCGTCGATAAAGGTTTCGACATGCGCTTCTTCCCCGTAGGCGAAGCAATCGACCATCGCGCGGGGAAGGTCCCCCGGCTTGTCAACGATGGTCACTCCCAGTGCTGATCCGCCCAAATTCGGCTTCACCACTAGTGGGAATTCATAGCGTTCCCCGAGAAGATCAAGAATGGGTGCAACCCCAACCTCACGGAAAAGGGCTTCCGGGAAGCTGACTGACCACGGCACCGCGAACCCTGCGTGGCGCAAAAGCGATTGTGCCACCGTTTTATTAGAGGCGATTCGGGCGGCGTTCGCCGTCGACCCTACAAAACGGTACCCGCTGAGAGAGAGCAGATCTTGAAGAGCTCCGTCTTCTCCGGTCGCGCCGTGTACCAAAGGCCACACCACCGTGGGATTCATGGAGCTGAGGCGCTGAAGCAGAGTTGCATCAACATCGAGAACCTTGACCTGCGCGCCCGCCTCCCGCAGGAGCGTGGCGACCCGACGCCCCGAACTCAGCGACACATCGCGTTCGTGCGTGAGACCACCGGCAAGAATAGCAACGGTAAGAATATTGTCCATTTTCCCTCCGGACTTCACTCTACTCATCACTGATGAGAACCGATAGCAATCGAATTATTTCGTTGCCTGTGGCGAGGAATCATCCACGCCGAACATCTGGACCAAGTCGTTTTCTTGGCTAATAACTTCGCCAAGCCTGCGCACGCCCTCGGTAATGCGTTCCGGGGTGGGGTAGCAGAAGGACAGCCGCATATGGTCAGAACCCTGGCCATCGGCGAAGAAAGCAGTTCCGGAAACATACGCGACGAGGTTCTTCACCGCGCGGGGGAGCATCTCGTGCGCATTGAGGCCGCCTGGGAGCTTGACCCAGGTATAGAAGCCACCGCGCGGCTTATTCCAGCTGCACATGGGCATGTATTTTTCGAGCGCGGCCTGCATGGCCTGCCCACGCTCGGCGTACATGCCGCGGTATTCCTTGACCTGCTGATACCAGTCATAGGTGCGCAGATATTCCGCGATAGCGAGCTGACCGAAGGTGGTCGGGCACAGGATCGCATTTTCCGCGGCGAGGGTGAGACGCGCGCTCAGTGCAGCCGGGGCCAATGCCCAGCCTACCCGGAAGCCCGGTGCGAAGGTCTTGGAGAAAGAGCCCAGGTACACAACACCGTCCGGGTTGAAGGTCTGGATAGCCGGAATCGGATCGCCGTCGAAACCAAGCAGGCCATAGGGATTATCTTCCACGATAAGAACATGGTGTTCATCGCAGATCTCGGCAATGCGCCGGCGGCGTTCCTCGGATTGGCTCACACCAGCCGGGTTATGGAAATTGGGGATGGTGTACAGGAACTTGATCGGCTTCCCGATGGCCTCCAGGTCCTTGATGGTCTCTTCAAGCTGTTCGGGAATCAGGCCATTGGCATCCATCTCCACGTGCACCACATGGGCTTGGTAAGCCCGGAAAGTTCCCAGCGCCCCAACATAGGAAGGAGCTTCGGCAATAACAACATCGCCCGGGTTAATGAAGATTTGGGAAACAAGATCGAGGACCTGCTGGCTGCCGGTAGTAATATTGATATCGTCCGGATGGGCGCGAATACCTTCGGGCCGCATGACTTCCACGATCATTTCGCGCAGCTCTTCAGTACCCTGGCCACCGCCGTACTGTAGCATTTTAGCGCCATTATTCCGGATGAGGCGCGCGGTCATATCCGCGAGGAAATCTAGAGGTAGCCCGCTAATATTAGGCATTCCCCCTGCAAGAGATACAACTTCCGGGCGATTTGCAACTGCGAAAAGCTGACGAACCTCAGATTGCTTCATTCCTAAAGCTCGATCAGCATAGACATTGTACCATGGATCAAGTCTGGTAAATCCGGGACCGGCGTGCTGCTCGCCCATACGTTCTCCTTCTCTTTTAACACACTAAGTGTGCCACGCTCGGGGCTGCGATAAAACAATCTCCGCCGGTGTGCTTCACGCATCACTCAATCGCGGGGCAACCACAGGATTACCACGAGATAACCGCGGGACTATCGCGGTGCTCCCGCGGAACTATCGCCGGCCCGGGCGTGTGAGCCCTATGGGGTAGTAGCGTACCCGCAAAGAAAGGCCCGTGTCAGCACCGCGTTTATTCGGAAGCCGCGAGTTTCCCAAGTTTCCCGACTTTCGCAAGTCTCGCGAGGCCGGGGAGCTGGGCCATAAGTTCAGCGCGGATTTCAAGTTTGGGAACCAGCCCCGCAAACCGTGCATATTCCGTGCCCTCGTAAACAAGGAGCAGTGTCGGCAGCCATTCGAGCCGCGGGATAAAAGAAGCGACTTCCTCCCACGGATTCGCCGAGCGAATTTTTGGAACGTCACCATTCGCAGGGCGAGAATCCGAAGCACCAGAATCCGAAGCACCAGTATCAGTGGCGCGAGTGTCGCCGGAATCGGTATGTGCGGGGTCGCTAACGATGGGATCACTATTCGCGGGGTCACTATCAGCGAGGTCACCACCGGCCGGCTCATCCTCCAGCGGATCAATACGGCCATAACCCAGGGCCCGCTGAATTGCGCGGGTGACTTCCGCGGTGAGTTCGGAAAAGTCGATCTGATGTTCCGGAGCGCCACCGGGCAGAATGTGCTGCATCTCGGCATCTGCCCCGGTAGCAGCGGTGGTTTCAGAGTTGCGCCGCGGGCCCACGGGTGGCCGGGTGAGAACGTCCAGATTCACGCACCATGCGTCGAAGCTGACGTCCGGGATTAAACGATGAAGGTCGACGACGCTTTCCTCGAAAATCACGCGCATTGGCCGATCATAGGGAACCCACGAAGCTGTATAAAGGAGCAAAGTTGGAACCTCAGGTCGATACATGGCCATGGAACCTCCTTCCGGCCGGGCGGGTAGGAACCCTAGCTCCACCATCCTAAACACGAACCGGCGAGGTGGATATCTGATCCACCTCGCCGGTTCCACATATATAAATGAGCGGTACCCCGCGCTGAGTTGCACGAGGTGATCGCCGTGGGAGTCCCGTAGCGCTCGCACCAAAGGAGTTACACAGCGCTAGTCTCGCAGCACCCTCACAGAAGGAATTAGGCAGCGCTCCCACCTGCGGCGGCCTGCTGAGCCGCGAGGTTTTCAAGGTAGCGTTCCGCGTCGAGAGCCGCCCGGCACCCGGTGCCAGCTGCGGAAATGGCCTGGCGGTAGTACCGATCCACGACATCCCCGCAGGCGAAAACTCCGGGAATCGAGGTTTCGGTGTGCGGGTGGTTCACGACGATATAGCCGCCGTCGTCCAATTTAAGCTGCCCCCCAAGAATTTCCGTACGCGGGAGGTGACCGATGGCCACGAAAAGGCCGGTCACATCGAGGTTCGAATCTTCTCCGGTCACGTTGTTGTGGAGGGTGAGCGCGTTCATGGAACCGCCGTCTTCCCCGCGAATATCGGTGATTTCGCTATTCCAGTGCATGACGATCTTGGGGTCGGCCAGGAGCCGGTCCGCCATGATCTTCGAGGCGCGCAGTTCGTCACGCCGGTGGATCACGTGTACCTTGGTCGCGAAACGGGTGAGGAAGAGGGCGTCCGTGACGGCGCTATCCCCGCCGCCCACCACGGCGATTTCCTGATCCTTGAAGAAGAAGCCATCGCAGGTGGCGCAGTAGGAAACCCCGCGGGAGGCGAACATGGTTTCGCCATCCAAGCCGAGCTTCTTGTAGGCCGACCCGAGAGCCAGGATGACCGTGCGGGCCCGGAATTCGGATTCATCGGTGCGCACGATCTTGACATCGCCGCTCAGGTCCATGGAGAGGGCGTCGTCGTACTCCATTTCGGCACCGAATTTTTCTGCCTGCTGCTGCATATTGGCCATAAGGTCGGGCCCGAAAATTCCATCCGGGAAGCCGGGGTAGTTTTCCACCTCGGTGGTGGTCATGAGTGCGCCGCCGGCATCGATGGCGCCGCCGATCACCAGCGGTTTCAGGCCCGCGCGTGCGGTGTACAGCGCGGCGGTCCAGCCCGCCGGCCCCGATCCGACGATGATGACGTCACGAATATCGCTCTCGGTCATATTTCTCCTGTGTTCTTGTGAGTGAGCGTGCCGCGTTGCGCGAGCACACCGCTCCCCATCGGGCACATCATTGGGTACAACGTCCCGGGGTGCATGGCTATTCCCGGCCGCATATAAGTGCTGTCTGTAAACACTGCCCATAAACGCCGGCTGTAAACACCGTTTATTTCACGGTGATCTCAGAAATCTGCAACTTGAACTGCCCGGCCGCATTCTTCGGCAATTCAGTGAACCACAACACTACGTGATCACTGTTTACTGGTGTTGGTGCAGTAAGCGTTGTTTTCGCGCTCATCGGGCCTTCGGTCACCACAGTGCCACCACTGGGCTGATCCGCGGTGGTATCACGCCACTGCACATTCCCGCCCTGGCCGCTCAGCTGCAGGGTTACTTCCTTGACTGTGGACGGTTTCGCCAAGCGCAGCTCAATCCCGACTCCGTCCTTGAGCAGGCCGAACTTCGGATTGCGCAGGTATTCCCAACTGGCCCATTCCGTTGCCGGATTCTTGTCAATGGCCAGCGGGAGCGTCTTCGGATAATCTTCATCCGCCTCGCTCTTCTGCGGGTTGAGAAGATTCGCCGAAACGATCTGCGGCGTTGCGGAGCTGGGCGAGGGCGCGGCACTCGCACCCGGCTGGGCGCTCTGGGCCTCCGAACCCTGCGCATCGGCCGAGGCAGAAGGCGCAGCGGAAATAACCGGCGGGCGGGTGGACACATCCGTGGGGCGGAAGAAGGTGGTCACCGCGAAGTACAAAGCCACTGCGACCAGGCCAATTGCGCCCGCAACAATGAGCTTGGAGGAATCGAAAATGCGCGATCCGAGAGCCCGCCCGTTTTCCTCGTCGGCGATAATCGGACGCGAAGGAGCGGGCGGCCGAGTGGCCGGCTTGCGATCCCCGCGGGTGCGGGCGGCGACTTTCGCCGGAGCTGCGCTCGCGCGCGCGGCCGCCGAAACCGGGTGAATATGGGGCGCTGCCTGAGGTGCGGTGGACGCAGCCGTGGCGGACGCGGGAACGGCCGATGCAGCAGCTCCGGCCGCCGCGGTGGTTATATTCGCCCGCTCAGATTGGCGCGCATCCTCCTCATCACCGACGTTCATAATAGAACGCCGCTGCGGGCTCGCCCCGCTGTGAACACTGTTTATCGCAACCGTGGGAGCGGAATCGCGCTCGCGTTCTGGTGCGGCAGCTTCACGTTCTGCGCTTTCGTGTCGAGCGGCTTCGCGTTCAGCAGCGGCACGCGCGGCGGCTTCGTGTTCCGCCGCCTCACGTTCGCATTCTTCCAGCTCACGTTCCGCTTCGCGTAGCGAGGGGAAGTGCGGCTGGAACCGCGGCGTTGCAGCATCTTGAGCGACGACGCCGCCACCGGCAGCATGACCACTGTGGCTATCGATGTTGATCGCGGGAGTTTCCTCAGCCTTGGTTTCACCACGATCAGCGTAAACAGTGTTTACCTCGGATTCCTCAGTGGGGGAATCCTGTGCCGAAGATTGCTCGGCATGAAGGTCAGCGCCAGGCACAGCGCCACCTTCGGAATCGCTTTCGGAATCACCCTCGGAGCTAGTATCGGAACTTGCCTCGGCATCCCGCTCCGTTTCCTCATCACGGAATTCCTCCGGGGAGACCCACTGCGGGTGAAGCTCCACTTCCGGAGCTGCGGTAATGCCTAATTCGGTATCAACATCGCCTTCGAAATTCGCCCCGGATACACCTTCGGGATCCAATTCTTGGGATCCGATAGCGGAGGAGGCCGATGCTGCGGAGGGCGCCACGGGCATCGCATCAGCTTCCGATGTTTCATCGGCTTCGGATCGTTCGCCGGCTTCAACTGGCTCACCAAGATCATCAGATCTTTCGCCGGTTTCGTAAGCCTCGCCAGAGTCACCAGATTCTCCCGGCCCGCCAAAGTCACCCGGCCCGCCAAAGTCCCCAGCTTCACCAGCCTCGCTCAAGCCCCCCACCTTGCCGGATGCACTGGTGGCAGCTGCGGCGTCGTCGTTCTCAGAATCTTCGGCGCCGAAGGAAACGTGACTGGAGCCCAAGGTGACGCGGCCAATCGCGCCCCCGCGCACGTGCCCGCCCAACGGGTCGAAACCGAAACGGGAATCCCCACCGCCGGGCAGCTGCGGCGCCACCAGCACCGGATCGGGGAATTCCCGCAGGTCAGGCCGGTTGAAGGGCACGAGGCTGCGCAACACCTCCCCGGGGGAAAGCAAGCGCTCCGGGGAAAGTGTGCGCCGGAAAACTTCCCGAATATCATCGGGCAGCGAATCATCGCGGGCCAGGGCTTCGAGGGTGGTCTCATCCGCCTGGGCGCCCTCGAGCAGGGTCGCCAGGAATAGCACCAGGTCCGCGGCCTCGGCGTTATTGAGGCTGGCCGGATCGTATTCATCCGTGCGCGCACCGGCTAGAGCTGCGTCAATACCGATACCGTCCAAGTACACATCCCCGGCATCGCCCACCCGCACCCGCGAGGGCGTAATACGCAAATGCCGCATACCGCGCCCAGAAACCTGGGTGAGAATCGCGGCGAGCTCGCACACCACGGCCTTGGCCTGCTCGGGCGCAAAACCCTCCCCGTGCACGTACCCGGTCAGCGAGGTGCCCAGCGGAATCTCGCTCACCACGAAATTTTCGCCGACGGAGAGCGTGCGCACGATATGCGCATCGTCGAGCAACCCGGTGCGCCGCGCCGCGTCCAACGCATCCGCGCGCGTGGGAATATCCCCGATGAGCAGCACCCGCACCGCGGTGCCGAGCGCGTCATCCACGGCGTACCACTGCTCGGTACCCGCAATATCGAGTTGCTCCTCGTACAAATTCTCCAGGCGGTAGCGACCGGCGAGAGTCATGCCCCTGGTTCCGATGGCGCTCACAGTTCCTCCTTGCCGTGCCTCGCGGCCACATTACTCCTATGGTATTTCGTGTTCCTCGCGCAGTTTATCGACGGCGCGCGGCCCGGCTTCTTCCGCCGCGCTAGCCTCACGTAAATTGTGGAGATGTTTTTCAGGGTCGACGCCGCCCGAACGCCGCCCGCTACGCAGGCTGCGTGCGATCCCACCGAGCAAGAGCACCCCGAGGAGCGCGCCAATAATATACGTCCCCGTGGTTTCCCAGCCGGCGCGCACTCGCACATTAATATCTTGAACCGCGCCAATCGCGGTGCCCACCGGGTCGGTGACCGCGGCCGTCACCGTCACATTCCCCGAGCCGGAAGCCTGCACCGGCACCGCCACCGTGACGGAGGCGGCCGGCGGGATCGTTGCCGCAACGGGATCGGAGGGCACAATGCGGAAATCCTCGGCGCGCAATTCCACCACCGCGCCCACCGGAACAGGCAGCGAATTATGCACGTGCACGGGCAGATCCGCGTTTTCCGAAATGATGTTAATCGTGGAGGAGGGCTGGACCGTGACGGCTCCGGCCATCTCCTCGGCGAGTTGCGTGAGCTGCGCGGATAGCTCCTCGCGTTGCGCGTGGTGGTCGCGGAGCGCCACCCCCGCCAATTGCGCGGCGTGATGGGTGACCGGCCCGGTGATAGTAGCGGGTGCCGGGGTAAGAGCAGCGGTAGTGGAAATTGTGGTGACATGAGCATCGCCGCGGGCAAGCATCGCCGCGGAAATCTCCCCGGGCAGCACGCGCTCCTCGGGAAGCTGGGCACACCCGGCCGCGGGCGTCTCCAGAAGATCCCCGGCCGCGGTGGGCGCCAACCACGGCGCGCTCGTGAGTGCCCCGAGCGCGGCCCCGATATCGCGATCCGGCAGCGCCCCGGTGCGGGCCAGCGCCCCACTTTCCGGCCGATCCACCAGCACCACCTGGGCGCGCGGCGCGGCGGGCAGTTCCCGGTAGGTCGCGGCCGAGAGCGCGAGGGCAGTTTGGCGGGCATCGATGGCGGAGAGCCGGCTCCCGGCAGCTTCCGGCAAACCTTCCCCACCCCCGGAGGCCAGCACATTTGCCTCGTCTGAACTGGGTAAATAGCCCTGCACCAGGGCGGAGAGCACGCCGTCCGCGCGCAGCGCCGCGGCTTCATCCGCACCGGCGGTTTCGTTGACATCGGCCGCGCCATCCGCACCCGCGCTTCCCGCGGCACCCGCCCCGGAATCCTCCTCATCACCGCGAGCCTCGCTCAGCGAACACGTATCACTCCCGTCCGCGGCGAGCGGAATATTCACCCGCCCGCTCGGGCTGAGCCACGAGGCGTGCGCCGCATCCACATCGGTGGTGATGAGCGCCGCGGCCCCGGCATCGCGCAGCGCCCGCGCGGTGGCCCGATCCACCCCGAGCGCCGTAACCGCAATATCGGAACGCGCCGCAAATCCGGACGTTTGCGCCGCCTGCACCGCATCCTGCCGCGCCAGGGCGAGCTTATCCGCGCGCCCCGCATGGGTGAGCGCCGCGGCATCCACGTCCGCCCCCAAACCGAAGAACACGCTGGTCCCGGCCGCGGACGCAAAAGTTTGCAACGCGGCCCGCTCCGGATCGCCCGCGATGAGCAGCGGATCAACCGCGGCACTTACCCCCGGATGCGCGAAATAGTTCAAAGTCTGCAAGCGATGGGGCAACTGCCCGGCCTCCGCCGCGGAACCCGAAGGCGAAGAGGGGGCCGAAGCCGTGGGGGCTTTATGTGGGGCCGACGGCGCAGCTGGGGAACTCGCCCCCTGCGAAACCGACGGTGCGGAAGGCGCGGCGCTCGCGGCCGGGTCGGCAGCGGATGTGGCGTTCGGTGCGATAGCGTTCGGCGCGGCGGAGCTCCCCGCGGTGGTGGAGGTGCCGCTTGGTCCGCCCGGCGGCGAAGCGAGCGTGCCGGCCGGAGTGCTCGGCGTAGGTGTGCCGGCCGGAGTGCTCGGTGTAGGTGTGCCGGCCGGCGGCTGCGGGCTGGCCGAGGGCGCGGTGAGGCTGGTGTAGACCTGCTCCTCGAGAGCCGGGGCGCTGCCCACATCGCTCAGGGAGCGCGTGACCGGCACAATCGCGCTGATGGGGGCAGGTGCGGCGTCGTCGCCAGGAGCAGTGACAATAAAACTACGGTCCGTGGCAGTTTCCCCGTCCACCACGGCACTCACCTGGACCCCGCGCGGCCCCCACTCGGCGGGAATCCGCTCCCGCGGAATCGAAAAAGTGACGCGGGTGGAGGTGCCCGGCGCAATATCCGCATCCGGGGTGAGGGTGTCATACAGGGCCAGGCCGGCGGGTTCCGCGCGCATGAAGCTGAGCACCGCGCTGCGCGAGGACGGCACATAGCGCTGGATATAGAGCGAAACCGAATTGAGATGGCGGGTTTCCGTGGTGGAATTCGTCACGGTGGCGGTGAGGGTGAGGGTGGCGTCCTTACCGAGAACCGGGGCGCCCACGTCCACGATGTCTACGCTAGGTGCGGCCGCCGGACGCGCGGGAAGAACCTGACCCGGAAGAACGTGCGCGGGCGAATTTTGCGCGGGCCCCACCTGCGCGGGCTCTGGTTGCGCGGCTAGACCTTGCGCACCCACCAACCCAACAGCACCCAGCGGAACCCAGGCCGCCACGGCCCCGGCCAGCGCGCCCCGCCACATCATTCCTCCCCCGCGAGAATCGCGCGGGCCGAGGCCACGATACGGCGTTCATTGGGATAGGCGAGGCGGGAGGCCACCCGATCCAGGCGCACCCACTCGGCCTTTTCCGCTTCGTGATCCGGGTCGTTATCAACGGTGATATGCCCGGACATCCCTTCCAATAAAAAGTGGTGCACAGCTTTATGGACGCGGTGGTTGGTGCCGGAGAACCAGTAATCAATGGTGGCCAAATGCATGAGAACCCGCCCGGTAATCCCGGTTTCCTCCGCGATTTCCCGCACGGCGGCTTCTTCGGGTGTTTCATTACCTTCTAGGTGCCCCTTGGGCAGGCACCACTCCAGCCGCCCGCCGCGGTTACGCCGCGCGATCACCGCCACGTAGGCCTTCCCGCCGCGCACCCCGATCACAATTCCCCCGGCACTCGTTTCGTTCACCACCGGAAGAGAGTGGCGCCGCGCAGAAGCCTGGTGCACGGCAGCGGCGCGCCTCCAGGATCTACGGCCCCCGAACTTGGAGGGCAACGGTGCTGACTTCGACATACCTCTAACACTACAACTAACAGTCAGGGCCCCCAGATGTGGCAACCTTTAAGGGTGACCACTTCTCAACAGACTCCGAAGACTCCAACAACGGACGATATGCCTCCGGGCCAGCGCCGCGCCCTCCTGCTCCTGGCAGGCCAGCGCGCCCTGGCGAATATCCCGGACGACATCTTGCAACTAGCTTCTATCTTCTCAGATCACGGCGAAGAATTGGCCCTCGTGGGCGGGCCGGTTCGTGATGCCTTCCTCGGCGCCCCCATTCACGACTTCGATCTCACCACCTCCGCCCGCCCGGAAACCACCGAAAAACTCCTCGCCCAGTGGGGAACCACCTGGGATATCGGCCGGGAATTTGGCACGGTGGGGGCGCGGCGCGGTGATGTCGTCGTCGAAGTAACAACGTACCGCTCCGATACGTACACCATCGGTTCACGCAAACCCGATGTGGATTTTGGTGACAACCTTGAAGGTGACCTCACCCGGCGCGATTTTACCGTGAACGCGATGGCGGTGCGCCTGCCCAGCCTCGAATTGGTGGACCCGTGCGGCGGGGTGGATGACCTCCTCGCCGGGCAATTGCGCACGCCGGTGACCGCGGCGCAGTCTTTCGATGATGATCCGCTGCGGATTATGCGGGCCGCGCGCTTCGCCGCGCAGCTGCGTTTTGACGTGGCTCCCGATGTGCTGCGGGCCATGGCCGATTACGCCGAGCGCTTGGAGATCGTCTCCCAGGAACGCATCCGCGCCGAACTGGAACGCCTCATGACCGCGCCCGCCCCGCGCCGCGGCATTGAGCTGCTGGTCTACACCGGAGTGGCCGAGCGCGTGCTGCCCGAAATCGCGGCGCTCACCGATACCGTGGACGCCCAGCACCGCCACAAGGACGTCTACCAGCACACCCTCCAGGTGGTCGATAACGCGATCGCGCTGGAGGATGAGGAGGTGCCCGGGCCGGATCTCATCCTGCGCCTGGCCGCGCTGTTCCACGATATCGGTAAGCCGGCCACCCGCCGTTTCGAAAGCGATGGTTCGGTCACGTTCCGCCACCACGATGTGGTGGGCGCGAAAATGACGCGCGCGCGCATGCGTGAACTGCGTTTTGATAAAACGACGACGAAAAGCGTGGCGCGGCTGGTCGAGCTGCACCTGCGGGCTTTCGGATTTGGCGAACACGACTGGACCGATAGCGCGGTGCGGCGGTTCGTGCGCGATGCCGGGGAGCTCCTCCCGCGCCTGCTGCGCCTCATCCGCGCCGATATCACCTCCCAGAATCGGCGCCGGGTGGCGCGCCTGCACGCCGCGAATGACGAACTGGAACGCCGCATTATTGAGCTGCGTGAACGCGAGGAACTCGAGGCGGTGCGCCCCGATATTGACGGCACCCGCATTATGGAGTTGCTCGGCCTCGAGCCCGGTCCGCAGGTGGGCAAAGCCCGCCAGTACCTCCTCTCCCTGCGCCTGGACGAAGGCCCGCTGGGTGTGGAGGAAGCCGAAAAGCGTCTGCTGGAATGGTGGGACGCCCAGTGAAACTCGTTGGCGATCTGCGCTCCCTGGCCCGCTCGCGGGGCTTCCTCAAGCTGCTCTCGGTCCGGCTCGTCACCCAGTGCGGGGACGGCATGTTCCAAATCGGCCTGGCCTCGCTTTTCTTCTTCAACCCGGCCGCGAGCGCGGATGTGCACGGGGTGGCCCTGTCCCTCGTGGTGCTGCTGCTGCCCTTCTCCCTGGTGGGGCCTTTTACCGGTCCCTTTATTGACCGGTGGCGCCGCCGCCAAATCCTGGTGTACGGCAACCAGATCCGGGCCGCCCTCACGGCGGCGCTGGTGGTGACCACGCTGGCCAATATTGTGTGGCTGACCTACGTGCTGGCCCTCGTGACCCTCGGGCTCAACCGGATTTTGCTGGCGTGCATGAGCGCGGGGCTGCCGAATGTGGTGGAATCGCGCGAGCGGCTGCTGGTGGCGAATTCCCTGGTGCCGACCCTCGGGGGTGCCTCCACCGCGCTGGGCGCGATTCTGGCCTTCTTCCTGCGGCTGGCCCTGCCCGGGGAGGAAATGCAAAAAGTGGGGGCGCTGGTGTGTGCGCTGGCGCTCTACCTGGGCGGATCGGGGGTGGCGAGCCTGCTGGGGCGCGACGAGCTAGGCCCGCATACCCGCCCGCGCGGTTCTTTCGGCACCGCGCTTTTGGCGGCGGCGCGCGATCTAGTGGCGGCGCTGCGCTACCTCATTGCCCGGCGCACCCCGGCCGCGGCCCTCACCACCATGTCCCTGCATCGTTTCGTCTACGGAATGCAGCTCATCACCATCGTGCTGGCCGGCCGCAACCTCTACGCCGACCCGGCCAACGCCGACGCCGGCATCGCCTATTTCGGGATGCTGCTGGGCATGATGGTGCTCGGGCACGGGGTGTCGATTATCCTCACGCCCCTCGCCCACGAACGCATGAGCCCGAGCTGGTGGGTGGTATGCGCGCTGGTGGGCGGCACCGCCGGCCAGACAATCATCGCGGCCACCACGAACCTGACCTGGGTGATGGCCGGGCTCTTTATTTTCGGGATCGGGGTGCAGGGCGCCAAAATCGCGGTGGATACCATCGTGCAATCCGATACCGCGGATGAGTTCCGCGGCCGCGCCTTCTCCATTTACGACGTGCTGTTCAATATCTCGGAATGCATCGCCGCCGGGGTGGCGATTCTGGTGCTGCCGACCATCGGGTGGTCGCGCGAGGTGCAGCTCGCCCTCATCGTGATGGTGTGGTGCGTGGCCGGCGCGTACGCGCTGTTCGTGCGCGCCAGCGGCGGCCGGCCCGCCCCGGTCACGCCCTAGCCGCGGTGGTTCCGCGCTAACTGCGGTGGTTCCGTTCTAGCTGCCGCGGTTTAGCTCGCGTCGCCGCGTTTGTGGTACGACGCCGCCACCGCGGCCCGCGTGCTCCTTTCCCCGCGGGGCGCGGGAATCCGTGCGAGCCGCGGAAAACTGGCAAGATAAAGACGTACACGACCCGGCGCGCATCCGCCACCGGGACTCCCACCAGGACGGAGGATCCTATGGCCGCCACTCGACCAGGTGATATTCCACGTGATCGCATTGCCCAGGCTATTAACACCCTGCCCACTCAGGTTGCGGGCTCCCGGGCGGGTAGCGATAGCGGTGGCGAGGAGAGCGCGGGAGGGGCGGCGTCGTCGGCCTTGGGCAAGGCAAGCGATACGGAACATTCCGGTGGCGGTGACCACGGCGGCTCCGGGAACTCGGAAGCCAGCCGCGGCGCGGATTCGAGTAGCGGCGGGGATTTCGGGGTGAAGCTGCTGCACGCGGCGGCGCTCCTCACCATCGTATGCGTGGGCCTCTACCTCATTCACGATTTTGTGGGGCCGGTGTTCCTGGCTCTCACTCTGGTGCTGACGGTGCGCCCGGTGCATCGCCTGCTGCTGCGCCATCACGTGCCGCGGTGGCTGTCCGGAACGCTGACCGTCTCCATTATTGTGGTGGTGCTCCTCGCGGTGGTGGGTTTGACGGCGTGGTCGCTGGGCGGGCTGCCGCGCACCCTCATGAGCTACGAAGATAAATTCACCCAGCTTTTCCAGGACACCATGACCTGGCTGGAAAGCCTGGGGCTGAGCACCGATCAGCTCAGCCAGCGCCTGGGCGACGTGCTCAATATGGACACGATTATTTCGCTGCTCAGCCAGGCATCCGGGGCGCTCATGAGCGTGGGCAGCCTCATGTTCGTGCTGGCGCTCGCGATTTTCTTCATCACCATTGACACTCTTTCCGTGCCGGCGCGCGCCCATATTGTGCGTGATCACGACCCGGATCTGTACCGCGCCCTGGCCTCCTTCGAGGGCCGGGTGCGCCAATATTGGCTGGTGGCCACGCTGTTCGGGTTGCTGGTCTCCACCCTCAATTATTTCGTCATGATGTGGCTGGGGATTCCGCTGGCGCTGGCCTGGGCGCTGTGGACCTTCGTCACGAATTACATTCCGAATATTGGTTTTATCCTCGGTGTGATCCCGCCGGCGCTTATGGGGCTGGTGGATAGCGGTCCAGCTACCGCGCTGTGGATTCTGGTGATTTTCACCTTCCTCAATGTCACGATTCAGGGCGTGCTGCAGCCGAAGATCGTGGGGGATGCGGTGGGCTTGTCCACCACCGTGACCTTCCTATCGCTGCTGTTCTGGGCGGTGGTGCTCGGGCCGCTGGGAACGATCCTCGCGGTGCCGCTCACCCTGTTTGTCAAGGCGATTTTCGTGGATTCATCGTCGCGTTCGCGCTGGGTGGAGGCTTTCCTGGTGCCCGAATCGAATGCGAAAACCCGGGCGGAACGCGGCATTTACGATCTTGATGAACCGGTGCGGGAGATCTACCGGGATTTCACCTCGCGGGATTCCGAGGTGCGAACCAAGATGCGGGACCTGCGGAAGATTTCGCGGCGTCGTAAGAAAGGGATCCGCGGGTAGCTTGGACCACGCGGGTTAGCCACGAGCGCGTGACCTGAGGCAGACTAGATACGCGGCGCGACCACGCGCCGGTAGGGAGTAACGATGGCTGGAACGCGAACGGGTCGGACACAGAAGAGGCGCGCACGCAAGCAAACTGGGCGTAACGCCGCTCCCGCGGGGCGCGCCGGCGCGCGTCAGGCCGAGGCTCGCCGGGGCGGCACGCGGCCGGGCGGTACGCGCCGCAAGCGGTCAATATGGAATTACCCGCGCCGCGGCAAGGGGCCGATTCACCGCTGGATTCCCTCGTGGCGTTTCGTGCTCGGGCTGTTCTTCACCCTGGGCTTCGGCGGCCTGGTTGCCCTGGTTACCCTCTATATTTTCCTGCCCGTGCCCAGCCCCGATGATATTGCGACCGCGGAAAAAACCACTCTCTACTACCGCGATGGCAGCACCGAATTGGGCAGCATGTACGAGGTGAACCGCACCCCGGTCCCGCTGGAATCTCTACCGGATTACATAGGGAATGCGGTGGTTGCTTCCGAAGACCGCACCTTCTACTCCAATTCCGGGATTGACCTGGGTGGCATCGCGCGCGCCGTCGTTAATAATATTCGCGGCGGGGCGCGGCAGGGCGGCTCCACCCTCACCCAGCAGTACGTCGAAAATTACTACCTGGGCACCACCACCGATTACATCGGCAAGGTGAAAGAAGCCGTGCTCGCGGTCAAGGTGGACCGCAACTCCTCCAAGCAGGACATTCTGGAAAACTACCTCAATACCATTTACTTCGGGCGCGGGGCCTACGGGATTGAAAGCGCGGCCCAGAACTACTTCGGGATTCCCGCCGCGCAGCTGAGCCTGGACCAGGCCGCGCTGCTCACCGCGGTTATTCCGGCGCCTTCGGCCTGGGATCCGGCGGTGGATCCGGAGCGGGCCGCCCAGCGCTTCGACCGGGTCATTAATCGCATGCTTGAGGACGGCTATATCACCGCCGAGCAGGCCGCGGCCGCCACTATGCCCGCAACCATCGACTACGTTGCCGCCAAACAATTCAGCGGCACGAACGGGTATCTTTTGGCCGCCGCCCAGCAGGAGCTCATTGCCACGGAGAAGTTCACCGAGGACAGCCTCAACCGGGGCGGCTATACGATTGTCACCACAATTGACCCGACCATGCAGCAGGCCGCGGTCGACGTCGTCAATGCGCTCCCCAAGGATCGCCCGGAAAACAATTACGTCGGGATGCTTTCCGCAGATCCGTCCACCGGCGGTATTTACGCGATGTACGCCGGCGCGGACTACCAGGAACGCCAGCGCAATACCGTCACGCAGGATCGCGCCCAGGCCGGATCAACATTCAAACCCTTCGGTGCGCTCGCGGCCCTCAAGCAGGGCAAATCCATCGACGGCACCTATTACAATTCCCCCGCGGAACTAAAAATTGGCGATATCACCATCAGTAATTTCGACGACGCCAATATGGGCACGATCAATATGCGCACCGCCACCGCGAACTCGGTGAATACGTATTACGCGCAGCTCAACGAGGAAGTGGGGCCGCGTAATACCCGCGCCGCCGCGATTGAAGCCGGGATCCCGGAAACTACGCCGGGCCTGGATAATTCCCTCACGAATGTGCTCGGCTCGGCCTCGCCCACCAATAAGGAACTCACCCAGGCCTTCGCCGGTTTCGCGAACCGCGGGGTGAGTGTGCCCCTGCATCTGGTCAGCGAGGTGCGCGACGCGCAGGGCGCCGTGGTGTACCGCGCGGATACCGCCGGCAAGCGGGTGCTTGATCAGCGCGTTGCCGATAATCTCAACGAACTGCTCCAGGAGCCCACCGGCCCGCGCGGGACCGCGGATCGGGCCGGGCGCCTCGGCTTCCAGGTGGCCGGGAAAACCGGCACCTCCACGGATCTGAAATCCGCGTGGTTCGTGGGCTACAACCCGAAGATTATTACCACGGTCAATATGTTCCAGATCGGGCCGAACGGTGAGGAAGAATCGCTGGGCGGCTGGGGCGCCTACCCGTGGGGTATCGGCGGGAACGGCTACCCGGTGGATATGTGGGTGGACTTCATGAAGGCTGTGACGGGCGAGATGGATCTGCCGAAGTTCCCCGAACCGGAACTTATCGGGGACAAGCGCCCCAGCTACCGCCCCACGCGCCCCGAACCGGTGGAAGAAGTAACGACGACGCCAGAACCGAGCGCGGAGCCGACCGAGCAGCCAGCGCCGGCCACCGAGGAGCCGGAGCCCGAACCGAGCGCAACAGTGCCCCCGGAGCTGCGGCCCACCCGGATGCCCGCCCCGCCCACGGAAACCATCCCGCTGCCCACCGAGCCGGCCGAACGCGAGCGCGTTCCCGGTGCGGTTGGGTAAGTGCGGCTAGTGGGGTTCCGGTGCGGGCTAGTGGGCTAGTTCGCTCCGCACTCTCGAAGTGTGACCCACCCGCGTTTTAGACTGGATCCATGAAGATCTATCCCTTCTGGGCGCGGGAAAGCGCCCCGGTATCTACCGCCTCGGGGCCGGCCACGGTGGCGCAATGGGGCTGGTCCGCGAACTCGGAAGAGGAAGCGCGCAAAGTCGCGCGGGCGCGGCTGCATCGCCTTGTTGATCGCATTGCTGAACTCGGTCATTTTCCGCGCGAACGCCAAGCCCGCGCGGAATACTACCCGGGCACCCCGCTGCGCGAAGAAATCCTCGCCGTGCTCAGCGAAGCGAACGGCACCCCCACCAGCGCGATCACTCGGAACCGCTACGGAGCCGAAGTCCTCAACACCTCCGATATCCTCATCGCGGACGTGGATGTTCCCGAATTAGAAGAAGCGGCCCGCGCCCGCGGCCGCGGCCGTAACCTGGCCGGCGCCCGCGCGGCAGGCTCCGGCAAGCCCGGGTTTTTTGCCCGGCTTTTCGGTTTCGGTGCGAAGCAGCAGGAGAGGACTGCCGGCTCCGCTTTCGATCCCGCGCCGGAACCGGCCCGCACACCGCAGCCCGCGCCGACTACCGCGTCGCTCGCCGCACCGGAACCGGATCCCGCTGCCATCCCGGGGCTCATCACCGAAACGGCTCCGGTGCGCCAGTACATGATCGAAGCCGAACTCATCGCCTTCGACCGCATCGAACACTTCGCGCGCCTCAATGCCGCCTGGCCGATTTTCGTCTACCGCACCTTCAAAGGCTTCCGCGTTATCGTGGCGGTGGAGGGCATCGCCGCGGACTCCGGGGAAGCGCAGATGATCCTCAACCAGCTCGGTTCCGACCCGCTTTATATGCGCCTGTGCAAGGTGTACGAATCCTACCGGGCGCGCCTGACCGCCAAACCCTGGCGAGTCGGGATGGCGGCGCCCAGCGTGCGCTGGCCCGAGTACGATGCGTCGTCGGCGCTATGCGATCCGGTTGCGCGCGAGAACATGCAACGGTGGTTGACGCAGTACGACGACGCCCGCGCCGGCCACGCCACCACGCGCTTCCTTGCTGCGTTCGGGCCCGCTCCTACCGGGCGCGCCGCCCAGGTGGTGGAGCTGCACGCGCGCGTGACCGGAGCGGAGTCCGGCTTGCCGCTTGCCTAAGTTGGACCCGTGCTGCTTGGCCTGCTGCTGGCCTAGAGGCGGCCTCCGCCGCTGGTCTGAACGGTGACTTAGAGCTGGAGGGTGCCCGCCCACTGGTTGGCGACGGTATCGAGGTAGCCGAGGTGGTCGTCGAAGAGGCCGGCGTACCTTTCGGTCATCTCCAGGGTGATGGTGCCTACCAGTTCCGTCCACGCGCGGATCACGGAGACGATGAGGCCGTCGGGTAGGTCGCCCAGTTCCGCGTCGAGGGAACCGAAAGTCATGCGGATCCGCCACAGGTCCACCCCGAGCGCGCGGGTTTCCGGGCCGGTCAGGGCCTTGTTACGCCCGCCTTTGGCGATGCGAGCCAATTCGAGGGGCACGCGCAGGGCCGCGGCCGTGGTCATTTCCGGATTGGAAAAATCAATAGCGCTGGCACCGTAAATAAGGGAGAAGCGATTCGGGTAATCGAGGGCCCAGGTGTGGGCGGCGCGCCAGGCTGCCACCCAGCGTTCCCGTCCCGATATTTTCTGGTCCGCTGCCCGGCGCATCGCCCCGGCCAAATCACGGTAGGATTCGGCCGCCAGGGCGGTGAGGAGTTCTTCGCGGGAGCGCACGTGGCGGTAGGGAGCACCCGGGGAAAGCTCAAGGGAGCGAGCAATCGCGCGCATGGAAAGCTGTTCGGCACCGGCGCGGTCAAGCTGCGCGCGGGCCGCATCCAGCAGCTTGTCCCGCGTGGTGGGTGCTTCACCTTCACTCATAGCTCGCTCCTGTGTTTGTGCCCGGTAGGCCGCCTCAATCGCGGTGGAGCGACCTGGGGAGCGACCTAGGGAAAGTCTACCGGTCACCTCCCGGTTTCGGCCGGGATTCTCACGGAAATACGGGCCAAAAGGCGTGGGCCGCTCCATATTTAACCATCTGGAAAACAGTGCCGGCACCGGCTAGACTGAGGGACTGACCTATCTGTTCGCGGGCGCAAGCATGCGAACGGGCGGGTCAACGCATAACCCTTCTGCCGCGGACGGACCGCGGCCGTTTAGACCAGAGGAGGTGGGTAGACATGCGTGAATACGAGATGATGATCATCCTTTCTCCGAACGTTGACGAACGTAATCTGTCGACCAACGTTCAGAAGCTGCTCCAGGTTGTCCCCAATGAGGGCGGCGAACTGGAAAAGGTCGATATTTGGGGCCGCCGGAAGCTTGCTTATGACATTAACAAGCACTCGGAAGGCATTTACGTCGTCGTCGATATGAAGGCGACTCCCGCAACCGCAAGCGAACTTGACCGCCAGCTCAGCCTCAATGAGGATGTGCTCCGCATCAAGCTCCTGCGTCGCGACGAAAAGTAAACGTACCACCAGCGTAAGAACCGAATCTGAGAAAACAACGGGGTAAAAGGAGCGATTATGGCAAACGAACCGGTCATTACGATCGTCGGTAACCTCACCGCCGATCCGGAAATGCGTTTCACGTCAGGTGGTGTGGCGGTCGCGAGCTTCACGGTTGCTTCCACCCCGCGCAAGCGCAATGCCCAAACTGACCAGTGGGAAGATGGCGAGCCAATGTTCGTGCGGTGCTCGGCGTGGCGTGACTACGCGGAGAATGTCGCCGAATCGCTGTCCAAGGGCATGCGCGTGCTGGTAACTGGCCGGCTCACGGTCAATCGTTACCAGACCCAGAACGGGGAACAGCGCGAAGGTCTGGAACTTCAGGTTGATGAAATTGGGCCCTCGCTGCGTTACGCGAAGGCTCAGGTGACCAAAACCAGCGGCGGCGGTAATTACAACCGCGGCAACCAGGGTGGCTACGGCCAGAACCCGGGTGGTCAGGGCGCGCCAAGCGGCCAGGGCGGGCAGGGCTCCTACGGGGGTCAGGCCAGCTACAACGCTCCGCAGGGCGGCTCGGCTTACGATCCGTGGAGCCAGCAGCCGCAAGCCCCGCAGGGCGGTTCCGCTTTCGACGATATGCCCCCGTTCTAAATTTTCATCTAGATTTCCGTTCTAGATTTTCGGGACTACGCACACCCCCATAAGTGACATTTTGACTCGGGCTGCCGCCCCGCAGCGCGCCGCGCAGGAAAAGCGCGGGATTCGCGGGAATTGCGTTAGGCACGAGTCGCAGCAACATTAGGAGAAAACTATGGCGAAGGGACATCTTCGCAAGCCGTTGAAGCGGAAGACCGCTCCGGTGAAGGCCATCAAGGTCGGCAATATTGACTACAAGGACACCGCTACGCTGCGCAAGTTCATTTCGGACCGCGGCAAGATCCGCGCCCGCCGCGTGACCGGTGTCAACGTTCAGGAGCAGCGCAAGATCGCCAAGGCGATTAAGAACGCCCGTGAGATGGCTCTGCTTCCCTACTCGAGCAACGCTCGCTAAGGAGGCACATAATGAAGCTCATTCTTACGCACGACGTCGAACGCCTCGGCACCGCCGGTGATGTTGTCACCGTCAAGGACGGCTACGGTCGTAACTACCTGCTGCCGCGCGGCTACGCCACTCCGTGGACCAAGGGCGCCCAGAAGCAGATCGACCAGATGGCCGAAGCGCGCCGCAAGCGCTCCATCACCGATCTGGAAGCCGCGCACGCGCTGCGCGATGCGCTCAACGAAGCCGTGGTGCAGGTGAAGAAGGCTGCCGGTGAAAACGGCCGCCTCTTCGGCGCGGTGACCTCCAAGGACATCGCCGAAGCCGCCACCGAAACCGTGGGCAAGCCGGTGGACAAGCGTTGGATCACGCTTGCCTCGCCGATCAAGTCCCTGGGCAGCTACACCGCTAAGGTGCGGGTGCATGAGGATGTCACGGCATCCCTCCAGGTGGATGTGCTGCGCGCACCCAAGAAGTAATAGCTGATAGCTAGCTGATCAGCACGCGAAGGCGGGGGAGAACCTTGATGGTCTCCCCCGCCTTTGTGCTGCCCGCGCTAGCTGCGGGGGTACCGCGTTAGCTCCCCAGCTGCACCCACTTGTCCCCGCGTACCCGCAGGTACATGGGTAGCGCCCGGGCGCTCATGCACACCCCGGCATAGCCGATCCACAGCCAGATGAATCCCGTCTGCCCGGATGTCCATTCCAGCAGCCCGAGCACCATCGGCCCGTACAGGGCGAGGGGGATAAACATCATCCACGCCAGTGTTTTAAGGTCGCCCGCGCCAATGAGCACGCCGTCGAGAATAAATGCCACCGAGGCGATGGGGAAAAATACCGCAATGACGAGGAGGCCCCAGAAAGCCAGCCAGCGCACGTCCCCCGCGGTGCTCATGATGCGCACGATCAGCGGCGAGGTTAGAACGGTAGCCGCGCCCAGCACCGCGCCGACGCTCATGCCGCGGCTCAGGCAGCGCCCGAGTACCGTTCGCAGGCGTGATTCGTCGCCGGCCCCGGAGGCTTGGCCCACGAGGATTTGGGCGGCCATGGCGAGGGCGTCCAGCCCGTAGGAGGCGAAATTCCAGATGGTCATGGTGATTTGGTTCGCGGCCAGCGCTTCGGTGCCGAGTTGGGTCGCCCCGGTTATTTGCAGCAGGATCAGGACGCGCAGCACCGCGGAACGCACGATGAGGGGTACGGAATCGTGGAGGGCGCGTAGCACACCCACTCCACGCGGAGCGAGCGGCGCGTGGTGCTCGCGTGCATGATGTACGACGACGCCGGTAAGGACCACGCCCATGACCGTTTGTGCCGCCGCCGTACCGATTCCGGCGCCTGCCAGGCCCAGCCCGGCGGGGTAGATGAAAACGAAGTTGAGGGGAATATTGACGAGTGCCCCGAGCACCGAAACTTTGAAGGGTGTGGTGGTGTTTCCGAGCCCGCGCAGGGTTCCGGTGGCGGCGAGGACGACGAGCATGCCGGGCAGTCCCGCGGCAGAAAAACGCAGGTAGCGTGCCCCTTCGGTGATAACGACTCCCTCGGCGCCGAAAAGCGCGAGGATTTGGGGTGCCCAGATGGCTAAGATCGCTCCGAGTAGCACGCCCAGCGTTCCGGCGAGCCACAGGCCGTCCATGCCCTGGGAGAGGGCGGCTTTCATGCGCCCGGCTCCCACGTAGCGGGCGGTGGCTGAGGTGGTGGCGTAGGCGAGGAAAATGCACAGTCCCACGAGGGTGGTGAGGATGGTGGAGGCGAGGGCGAGGCCGGCGAGCGGCCCGGTGCCCAGGTGGCCGACCATCACGGTATCTGTGGCGACGAGGAGCGGCTCGGCCAGCAGGGAGCCGAGGGAGGGCAGGGCCAGGCGCGCGATCTCGCGGTCAATGGCGTGCTTGGTGGTGGGGGTGTTCTCGCTGCGAGTGCCGGAGTCGGTGGTGCCGGTGTGGTCCCCAGCGGGGCCGTCAGGATGCTTCTCGGGTGTCGTCACGTCCGCTAGCTTAGCCGAGCCCGGGTGAGGCCGCCGGGCGCGGCGGTGCCAGGCAATAACATCCGGAACCGGCGGCGCGCAGCGGCCCCTCACCCCATGGCCGCGACTACTTGAGGAAAGCCTCAACGTGAGTGACGTCACGTAGTTAAGATGTGGAGAACTTTCCCGAACAATATCCACAGTTGTGGACAAACTTGGGGACGGGATGGCGGGGATTTCCCCCACTCCATCCACAGCTGTGGATGAATCTGGGCATAAATGGTGAACAATCCCCAAGCTATCCACAGTTTGTCCACCGGTTATGCACGGATCCACCGGCGTGTTTACACATCCGCACAGGAGAATTAACTTGAAATTCACCTCGTAAACGCGTTACGAAAGCCAGTGGAGAACTATCGCCGAGAAAGGGAAGCTATGTCCGTCGTCAATAACGGTGCGAAGATGCAGGGGTCATCTTTCGAACGTACCCCTCCCCAAAATCTCTCGGCGGAACAATCTGTGTTGGGTGGAATGCTGCTCTCCAAAGATGCCATTGCCGATGTGGTGACGGTGCTGACCGCCGATGATTTTTATCATCCCTCCAATGCCACGGTTTTCACGGTCATCCTGGAGCTTTTCGGGCGCGGCGAGCCGGCCGATGCCATTACCGTAGGTGCGGAACTCAAGAAACGCGGGGATCTTGAGCGGATCGGTGGGCTGCCGTATCTGCACACCCTGGTTGCTTCGGTGCCCACGGCCGCGAATGCCGGTTATTACGCGAATATTGTGCGCGAACAATCCCAGCTGCGCGGCTTGGTGGAAGTGGGTACCCGCATCGCCCAGCTCGGCTACACCACCGACGGTGCGGATGTTATGGGCCTCATTAATATGGCCCAATCGGAGGTGTTTTCCCTCGGGCAATCGCGTGAGGCCACAGATTACGCCACGATGGCGGAAATCGTTCCCGGACTCCTGGACGAACTCGAGAAGAACGCAGAACGCGCGGGCAAATTAGAGGGTGTGGCCACCGGGTTCATTGACCTGGACGCCAAGCTCAACGGCCTGCGTGCCGGGCAGATGATTATTGTGGCGGCCCGCCCGGGCGCTGGTAAGTCCACTCTGGCGATGGATTTTTGCCGGCAGGCAGCCATCCATGATCACCAACCGGTGGTCTACTTCTCCCTGGAAATGAACCGCACGGAACTGTCCATGCGTTTGCTCGCTGCCGAAGCGGGAGTTTTCCAAGATCGCATGATTAAAGGTGAGATGACGCAGCAGGATTGGGACAGGGTCGCCGGCGCCGTCGAACGTATTTCTACCGCGCCGCTTATTGTGGATGACTCGCCGAATCTTACCCTGCCGGAAATCCGCGCGAAATCGCGGCGTCTCAAGCAGCAGCACGATATTCAGATGATCGTGATCGACTACCTCCAGCTCTTGGCTTCGGCCGGGAAAGTTCCCGAATCGCGCCAGCAGGAAGTCTCGGAGTTTTCGCGCTCGATTAAGTTGCTCGCTAAGGAATTGGAAATTCCTATTATTGCGGTGGCGCAGCTCAACCGTGATTCGGAAAAGCGTAATGATAAGCGCCCCCAGGTGGCTGACCTGCGTGAATCAGGTTCGCTGGAGCAGGATGCCGACGTCGTCCTTCTTATCCACCGCGATGATATGTACCACCAGGATTCTGAGAAGGCCGGCCTGGCGGAAGTCATTATTGGCAAGCAGCGTTCCGGGCCTACCGGCACCGTAGAAGTGGCCTTCCAGGGCCATTACGCGCGTTTCGCGAACCTCGCGGACAATAACTAAACGCCAAAGAACCGCGTAGGTGGGCTGAACCGCGGGGGTGGGCTGAAGCGCGGGGGCGCGCTGCCGATATGCAACGCACCCCCGCGCAAAAATACTATTTTCTACCGTCGGCACTTTACCACCGGGCTCTACAGCCCGGCTCTAACGCCGGCGCTCTACCATCAGCACTCTGCCGTGGCTTTACGCCAACTCAAGGCTGTCCCGCACCGCGGCCAGCAGCCGACAGACGCGCGCCTGCGGGAGCGGCTCGGAGGAGAGCTGGTTCTCCACGTAGGAGAAGGAGATGCCGGTGCCCGGGTCCGCGAAGGAAAGGCAGCCGCCGCGCCCGTTGTGCCCGAAGCTGCCGCGGGAGAGCATGGGTTCGCGCTGGCTGCCCAGCTGGAAGACCAGCCCGTAGCGGGAGGTCGAATCGCAGAGCACTTCGTCGAAGCCTTCGGCGCGGGTGGCCGATACCGCGGTAATGAGCTCGGCATCGTAGCGCGCATAGCGCCCATCGCAGAACATCGCGTAGAGGGTCGCCAAGGAGAGCGCGTCGGCATGCCCGTTAATAGAGGGCATTTCCGCATCGAGGAAATGCGGGTCGGTAATGGCCGAATCGGTATCCTTCGGGGATTGGTAGGCGTAGGAGGTTGTGGAGTTCGGGTCGGCCTGGGCCTGGCGCAGCGCCCCGCCCCAGCCTTGGGTGCGCGGGCCCCAGAAATGCTTGGCGATGCGCGAGCGCTCAGATTCGGGGCAGCCGATCCACACGGAAAGGTTGAGGGGCGCCCGGAAGTTTTCTTCCAGGTAGTGCTTGGGGGTGAGGCCGGATACCCGCCGCACCAGCTCCCCGGCCAGATAGCCCATGGAAAGCGCGTGGTAGCCGTGCTTGGTGCCCGGCTCCCAACGCGGGGCCTGGGCGGCGAGCTCGGAGGTAATAAGATCCCAATCGAAGAGCGCGCTCGCGGGCAGGATATGGTCAAAACCGGGCAGGCCGGCGGAGTGGCTGGCCAGCTGGCTCACCCGAATATCTTGCTTGCCGTTGGCGGCAAATTCGGGCCAGTACTCGGCCACGCGCGCGTCCGGATCGATAAGCCCGCGCGCCACGCAGTCCGCGAAGCAGATCCCGGTCAGGCCCTTCGTTTGCGAGAAAATAAGCTGCACCGCGTTATCCGGGTAGGGCGTACGCTCGTTAATAGGGTCTTCAACGACGGCGCCGTCGGCCACGCCGCCCCCGGTATTTGCACCGGCGGGCGGGTTCCAGCCCCCGTAAATATTGACCACGGGTTCGCCGTGCCAGAGCACCGCGATTTGCCCGCCGCGATCCTGGTTGGTGGCAATCGAGGCGGCGAAAGCGTCGACCACCCGTGCGAATTCCGGGGCGTAGGAGCCGCGGATGGAATCGCGCGCCTGCGTGAATGTTGTCATGGATTCCTCCTTGAGTGCGCCGAGGGTACGGACTCTCCCTCGGCAAGGTCCATATACGGGTGCGCGCTGGCTAGCTGCTCACGCATCCGGGAAAAGTAATACTCCTGAAATTCCAGCGCTTCAATCCACAGGCGTTGCGCACTGCGGGTGGCGCAGCGGTAGTGGCGTTCGCGCCCCAGGCGCGCCAGGTATCCGTCAATAAAATCGAGTTGCTCGGGCAGCGGCATGGCGTCCATATTGTGATACAGCAGGGTGTCATGGATGCGGTAGACGCTGAAACGGTCCACGTTATCGCAGTCCCCGACCGACCGCGCCAGCACGCTGGCCTCCGCCGGATATTCGCGCTGGCCGCGATATTCGGGGGAATCTTCGGGATATTCGCTGTGGCCATCGGTATGCATGGCGATGCCTTGGCAGATCTCCACAACCTCCGGTTCCGGCATGCCTAGGCTTTCCAAAAAGGGGCGCACGAGCCGCGCGCCGGCTCGCCCGTGATCTACCGGCCGCGTGGAATCAAATTTCCCGATGTCGTGCAGGAGGCAGGCAATTTCGAGGGTATCTACCGCCAGACCTTCGGACATCGCCACCCCGCGCCCGATGGCCGCGACCCGTAAACAGTGTTCGTAGCGGTAGCGGCGGGCACGCGCGCTGGCCGGGGCGCCTTCCAGGTGCTCGCGCAGGAACGCGAGGGCAGGGCGCAGGTACGGATTCGTTGTCACGTTTCTATTGTGGCACGCCACGCTAGCTCCCTTCCGTACTTAAGTGTTACGACGACGCCGCTTACGCACCCGGCGCGCCACGACCCGTGCCAGGTAAATCCCCACCGCGCCCAATTCCCAGATGAGGGCTTTCGGGGTGGTGGCCGGCGCGAGGCTGGCCCCGCGCATAACCGGGGTGAACCCGAATTTCACCGCGAAGTACCGGGCCCGCGGCACGTGCTGCCAGGAGGTCACGATAACCGCGGCGATGGTGCCATCCGGGAGCAGGCCGGGAACCGGGTCCCGCCCGCGGAGCAGCGCGGCGCAATCTCCCATATTTTCTTCTGTGGTGCGCGAGTGACTTTCCGCGATAAGAGCACTGCGCGGAACCCCGCGGGCGGCGAGCCAGGCGGCCATAACTTGGGCTTCACTGGGCACGCCGGGTGAGGCCCGCCCGCCCGAGCAGATGAGGGCGGGGCGTGCTCCGCGCGAGCGCGCGTAGCGGTATTCGGCCAGGGCCCGCGCGAGGCGGCGCTTCAAACTCCCGCTGGGCAGGTAACCCAGGCGGGTGTGCACGATCCGGCCGCCCAGCACAATAATGACCGGGACGGCCGGATCAATGCCGGGCATGGCCTAGTCCTGATCCCGGTAAGCGCCCTGCCACACGGTGGCGAAGGGGGTATTGGCTTCCACGCGGGCCTTAATACCAGCGGTCACCATATCCTTAGCGCGCTGCACGGCTTCGTGGATCTCCACGCCCTTGGCCAGTTCCGCGGTGATGGCGGCGGCCAGGGTGCAGCCGGCCCCCGAGACGCGTTCTTCACCGATCTTCGGGGCGCGGTACACAGTGGCCTTTTCGCCATCCCAGAGCACATCCACGGCATCCGGGCCGGGGAAATCAATTCCGCCCTTGACCACCACGTTCTTCGGGCCGAGCTCACCGATGCGCTTGGCGGCTTCGATGAGGTCCTCCTCGGTTTCCAGCTTATCCAGGCCGGAAAGGGTGCGGGCCTCAAAATTATTCGGGGTGGTGACGGTGGCGAAGGGAAGGATCTTAGTGCGCAGCGCATTATCGGTATCCAGCGCCTGGCCGGGTTCCTGACCCTTGCAGATAAGAACCGGATCCACCACCACATTGTCCCATTCCTGGGAAGCGAGCCCGGCGCGCACCGCCTCAATAGTATCCGGGTGGCCGAGCATGCCGACCTTCGCGGTGCGAATATTCTGGGAGCGCAGCGCGGCTTCCATCTGGGCGCTAATCACTTCCGGAGGGACGGGCACGAAGCGATGGTTCCAGTTATTCTTCGGGTCGAAGGACACGATACATGTGAGCGTGCCCATGCCGTACACCCCGAGCTGCTGGAAGGTTTTCAAATCAACTTGGAATCCAGCACCGCCGGTAGCTTCAGACCCGGCGATGGTGTATGCAAAATACATTCCGCTCCTTTTCCTTACGGGTTCCTGGCACGGTGACGTTCACCTGATATTGCGCCCCGATCCACCGGGGCGTGACCTGCCTTTCACCACTTCTATGCTAGCGAAGGGCTACGACATATTTTTTGGACGTTTTATGCGCTGGACACCAAAGCCCCGGCATTAGCCCAGCTCAGTGCGCGCGTCCGGGCTGCCGCACGGTTCAGAGCCGCACGGTACAGACCATCCCGGTACAGTCCATCCCGGTACAGCCCAGCTCAGCCGCTATTCTCCGTTGCGTCGGAAGGTATCGGGGTGGCGCCCGGTGCGCCCGGCTTCGAAACGATCCATATTGTCGATCTCCTCGGCTTCTTCTTTGAGAAGAGTGAAATCGAGGCAGGCCAGGTTTTCAGCCAGGTGCGCGGTGGAGGATGCCCCGGGGAAGACGATCCTCCCGCGCGAGAGGTGCCAGAGCAATACCAGTTGGGCAACGGTGCATCCCTTAGCGGCCGCCAGCTCGGCAAGCACGGCGTCGTCGTTCACAGCGCCGCGCGCCAGCGGCGCCCACGCTTCCACGCGAATCCCAGCGTCGGTGCAGTACTGCGTGACCTCGGCGTTCTGGAAATAGGGGTGCGCTTCGATTTGATTGACCGCGGGCTGGATCTGCGCGGCGAAACGCAAGGCCTCGAGGTGGTGACGCTCGAAATTGGACACGCCAATTGCGCGGGCGCGCCCGTCGGCCACGAATTCCTCCATGACCTGGTACGCCTCCACGTAATCGCCGCTGAGCATGGGCCAGTGAATGAGGAAAAGATCAACGTAATCGGTGCCCAGGTCCGCGAGCGAGCGCGCGAAGGTTTCCCGCACGGCACGCGGGGCGTGGTTGGGATTATCGAGTTTCGTGACGAGGAAAATCTCCTCGCGATCCACGCCGGATTCCGCGATTGCCTGGCCCACCGCGGCTTCGTTGCCGTACATTTGCGCGGTGTCGATATGCCGGTAGCCCATAGCGAGCGCCTCGCGCACGGACCGGCGCGCGGTGGCATCGTCCATGCGGTAGGTGCCGATGCCCAGTTGCGGAATCCAGTGGCCGGAATTGAGGGGAAGAAGCGGGATTGTTGCCATGGCTCTATTCTTGCAGAAGGTACGACGGCGCAGCTGCACTCTGGCACCCGGCCGGCTACTCTAACATTGTTAGAGTAGCTTTAGAGTAGCTCCGGCGTACCCCGAGAAAACGTTGCTATGGCGCGGATTTCTACTATCACGCCGGATGTTAGAGTACTTTAGAGTAGATGTGAGAGTAGCTGTTATAGCTACTGGGAAGCCCCGAATCACCCGCCCGGCGCCGGATGGCTTACTCACAGCTCAGAGCGAATCGATGGCATTTTTGGCTGTAACCAAATCCGCGCCGGTGCGCTCGCGGCCCCGCAGAAATGAGAGCTACCGTACAGCCGGCGAGAACGGGCCCTCGCTCGGGTAATCTTCACGGTATGAGCGCGGTTACCTATCGTTTTCAGGGTTATACATTCATCGAGCACCGCATCCAGGTGCCCCTTGATTACTTTGGTGCGTTCACTCAGCTGGCCCCGGACGATACTATCGCCCACGTTCCCGCTACCATCACGGTGTTTGCGCGGGAAATTGTGCGGGCTGGCCGTGAGGATGCGCCGCGGCTGGTGTATCTGGAAGGCGGGCCGGGCCACGCGGCACCGCGCCCGGCGGGACTGAGCGGCTGGCAGGATCTGCTGCTCAACCACTATCGCCTCGTTCTGCTCGACGAACGCGGCACCGGCAATTCGTATCCGCTCGATTCCCTCACCATTACCGCGGCCGGCAGCCCCGCCGCTCAGGCCGCGTTGCTCTCCTGTTTCCGCCAGGATTCTATTGTGAACGACGCCGAACACCTGCGCCGCCACCTCCAAGGCGATGAACCGTGGAGCGTGCTGGGGCAAAGTTTCGGGGGTTTCGCCGCGGTATCCTATCTTTCCTACGCGCCCGCGGGGCTGCGCGAAGTCATGATCACCGGCGGGCTGCCCAGTTTGGATAGCGGCCCGCAAGCCGTATACCGGCAGACTTTCCCGCGCCTGGCCGCCCGGCACCGCGCCTACTTCGAGCGCTACCCGAATGATGAGGACACCGCCTGGTATATCGCCACCCACCTGGCGGACGTGGAAGAAATCCTGCCCACCGGGGAGCGCCTCACCCCGGCGCGATTCCGCCAGCTCGGCCAGCGCCTCGGCTTCACCTACGGCTTCGAGCAGCTCCACTACCTGCTCGAAGACCCGGTCTGGTCCTTCCGCGGGCAACGCCGGCTGCGCCCCGCTTTCCTCCAGCGGGTGGGCGAAGCGGTGTCCGCCGCGCGCGCCCCGCTCTATTTCGCGCTCCAGGAAGCCATTTATGCACAATCGGGCACCGGCCCGCTGGCCTGGGCCGCGCACCGGGTCCGCGGGGAATTCCCCGAATTTGCTATCCCCGCGCTCGCGATGGGCGGGGTCGGTGAAACTGATCTGCGCAAGGAGGGGCTGGGCTTCCGCTTCTCCGGGGAGAGTGTTTTCCCCTGGCAATTCGAGCAGGACCCGGCGCTGCTCCCGCTGCGCGGGGCCGCCAATGAGCTGGCCTTCCGCATCTCCTGGCACGATCTGTATCGTCCGGATGTGCTGGGCGGCAACCAGGTTCCCGTGGCCGCGTGGATTTTCCGCGAGGATATGTACGTGCCGGCCGATCTTTCCCTGGAAACCGCCGGGCGCATCCGTGGCCTGACCGCGCTGGTCAGCGACGATTACCAGCACGATGCATTGGGCCGTGATCCGCACACCGTGATTAACGCGCTGCTTGAGGCGGTGCACCGGGAGCGGTAGGCGGTAGCGCGGGTGGCCCGGGGCGCGTTAAAGCGGTAGCCCGGGCGCGTGGCCCGCTCGCGCGGCCGGCCGCTACTCGGTAATCCCCACCCCGCCGGTTTCCCGATTCATGCGAATCGCAAAAGCACGCGCTTCTTCCAGGTCGATGCCGTCGAGGAGGTGGGCGCGGGCGGCGGCGTCGTCCTCAGCGCGCAAACGCGGCACCGAACGCTTGACGCCATTCTTCCCCACAAAATCGCGGTAAAACTCGCGCAGAATATCCATATCCGCCTCTACATCGCCGGAAAGGTAGAGGTGCTTCCACCACCCGTAAGTTTTGGTGCGCGAATCAATAAAGCCGAGGGTGATGGGCAGGCGTCCGGCCAGGCCCATGCGGTAAAACCCGGATTTCCAGTACTGAACGTCCTTCCGGGTGCCTTCCGGGGCGAGCGCCACGCAGAATTCCTCGCTGCGTTCGGCCTGGTCCAGCAGCGACCCCACGATTCCGCTGGGGTGGTTGCGGTCCACCGAGATTCCGCCGACGGCGCGCACAATCTTCCCCAGCACCGGGGTCTGCACCAGCGAATTTTTGACCAGGAATTTCATGGAGCGCCCGTAGCTCCAAAACGCGACAATGTCGTAAATACCATCCCAGTTAGAGGAATGCGGGGCGCCGATGACGATCGTTTTTGGCGCGATGGGTTCGTGCACAAAGGTCCAACGGGAGCAGGCGCGGAAAATGCGCGCGGCGGCGCTACGGAATGCCATGGGGGTCCTTTCGCGGAGGGTGGCGTCTGGCCGGTATTGTACCCGCTTCTTGCACGGGGCTTTTAAGTACGACGGCGCAGCGCCGGCCACGCGCCGTCTGGCAACGCGGGCGCGGTGGTCACGTGCCAAGCCCTAGATAAAGAAGCGGAATTCGGGCGAGCCGGGTTCGACCTTGTGAATATCAATCCCGGAGCGATCCATGCGATCCAGCAGGTCAGCCAGGTTTTCCGGGTGTTGAATATCGATGCCCACCAGTGCCGGGCCGGTTTCGCGGTTGGTTTTCTTCGTGTATTCGAAGTACACGATATCTTCGTCGGCCACGAGCACGCGGTCGAGGAATTCCTTGAGGGCCCCGGGTTTCTGGGCGAAGGTCACCAGGAAGTAGTGGCGCAGTCCCTCGTAGACCATGGACCGTTCCAGAATGTCGGCGTAGCGGGAGACGTCATTATTCCCACCCGAAATCACCGCGATGAGCGGGCGCGGAGTGGTGGCGGGATCGGCGCTGCTGTCGGAGAGAGCGGCGTCGTCGTTCCCACTAACGCGGGTTTCGACCAGGGTGTTCAGGCGCCCCACCGCGGCCGGGGCGAGCGCGCCGGACGGCTCGGCAATAATCCCATCCACCTGGTAGAGGTTGAGCATTTCGGTACACAGCGCGCCTTCGGGCACGGTGATAAAGCCGTCCACCAGGTCGCGCGCTGCGGCGTAGGTGAGGTCCCCCACGCGCGCCACCGCGGTGCCATCCGCGAAATTATCGACGGAATCGAGCGTGACCGGCCCGCCCGCGGCCAGCGCGGCCTGCATAGACGCAGCGCCGGTGGGCTCCACCCCGATCACCCGGGTGTGCGGATGCGTATTTTTCACCCAGATCGCGGTGCCGGCCAGCAGCCCGCCGCCGCCCACCGGCACCAGCACCGCCTCGGGCTCCAGCCCGCTTTGCTCCACGCACTGTTCGAAAGCTTCGGCGATCACGGTGCCCTGCCCGGCGATAATCGGGGCGGCGTCGAAAGGATGCACGAAGGTCGCACCGTGCTCAGAGGCGTACGCTAGGGCGGCGCCGGCTGCGGCGTCGAACGTAGGCCCGCCAATAATCTGTTCCACCCACGCGCCCCCAATATCGCGGATCCGTTCGCGTTTCTGGCGCGGCGTGGTGGCGGGCAGGAAAATCTTGCCGTGAATCCGCAGGTGATTGCAGGCGTAAGCCACGCCCTGCGCGTGATTGCCGGCCGATGCGCACACCACCCCGGCGGCGCGTTCCTTCTCCCCGAGCGCGTGAATCGCGTTGTATGCCCCGCGGACTTTATAGCTGCGCCCGACCTGCGTATCCTCGCGTTTGAGGTAAACGGGCCGGCCGAGGGCGGCGCTGAGGCGCTCGGATAGCTGCAGCGGGGTGCGGCGCACCGTGCCCGCGAGGGTGCGGGCGGCTGCGGCGATGAGCTCGGGTGAAGGTAATTCAGTCATCCTCCTATTGTGCCGGGATGCGGGCGCGATGGCGTGGCTGTTTCACCACGTGGGTGCGCACGTCTACGATGGAAGCATGATGGAACCCGGCCACGGCCCTGGCGTCGACGCGGACGCCGATTTCGAATTCGAACGCAAATTCCTGGTGCGCGAACTCCCCGACGACGTCGCCGAGCACGCCTCCACCCAGGTCATCATCCAGGCTTACACTTTCGCGCAGGACGGCTACGCGGTGCGGGTGCGGGTACGTTTCCCCGATGCTTTCGTACCTTTTGATGAGTTCGACGACGCCGCCGACTTCCGCGGTGGTTACGAACGCCGTGCGCTCGCGCGGATGCTGGGGGCGGGATGCCCGGCGAGCGCCTCGGTGGCGGTGAAATCGCCGGTGGTGAGTGCGGAACGCTACGAGAAGGAAATGGAAATTGATACCGATGTGGCCGTGCAGATTCTGCGGCGCTCGGTGGATCTGGTCCTCAAAAATCGTTTCTCCCTGTGGATTGATGAGGACGGCTGGGAATTCGATGCTTTTGGCGGGCAAAACGCGGGGTTGATTATCGCGGAAGTGGAGCGGCGCGCGCCGGTGGTGGACCTGAAAATTCCGGATTTTTGCGCCACCGAAGTTTCCGACGATCTGCGTTTCACCAATGACCATCTTTCCAAGGACCCGTGGATGCAATGGGGTGCGGCCTATATGGAGGAGCTGGATGCACGCGGCCCGCATTTCCTGGATTTGCGAGCGCCTCAGCAGCGCGAACGCGAGGGTGAAGGGACGTGAGCGCGAGGGTGCGTGAGCGGTTATTTCCTGAGCGGAAGTAGCATTGCTTATTTCAGTTCCGGTATGGCGCACTGAAAACGAAGCCCACGGGGCATGTAGGCATGGGCGCACGGCCGGAATATCGTTGAATTGCCGTTGAATGTGAGTAATGGCACGACTGCGGGTGTCTCAAAACCGCAAGCATTGTTGCGCATGCGTTTAGACTTATACAAGTACTCACTCGTTGTTACATTAACGGACCTGTGTCGCCATATTGGCGTGCACACCACGGCATGTGTATCACTCAACCTGAGGTGAGCGGGTTGTTTGATCCGGCCGTTGAGGGGCGGCGCGCAAGCGTCGCCCCTCTTTATTCTCCGCGGGGTGATAGGGCTCTTGGTTATGTTAAGTTCCGTTGCTGTCGCGACAATAATCCGCACTGTTCTCACGTGATATTTTTCCGCAGGCGAGCGCCCCGGCTTGTGGTTGTCACCGCGAGCTTATAGCGATCAGCACGCGCGATAATGACCGAAAGTTCGAATACCCGCCCCTGCGAATCGATGGAATGGCGGAGAATCCTTAAGGCCGGGGAACCAGCGGGCACCTGAAGTTGCTTGGCTTGGACGGCGTTCAGCGTCGTCGCCTCATACACCTCGTCCGCACGTTCCGGAAGCGTTCCAGAGTGGCGCGCAATCGCGGAATAAAGCGAATGCTCGAGCTCCTCTTCACTCAATTCCGGGCAGAGCTCCACCGGAATATAAGCGGTGGTGAGGAGCAGCGGCATATCGTCGGCCAGGCGCACTCGTTCGATTTGCCAAACCGCGTTGCTCTCCTGCAATTCGAGCAGCTCGCTGACCCAGTCAGGTGCTTCCACTTGCTGGAAACTCACCACGTGGGACGACGGCGCCTTACCGAAACCAGCCATCTCAGCGGAAAAATTGAGGGCGGTATCTAAGCCGGGCCTATCGTTGCCCTTGGATACGAACGTCCCCTTACCACGTTTGCGGATCACGCGCCCCGATTTCACTAAACCTTCGAAGCATTTACGTACCGTGGCTCGCGAAAGGCCAAAGGACTCGCATAGGGATTGCTCGGTCGGCAACGCGGTTCCCTCGGTGAGAAACCCGGTGGCGATCAGCTGCACGATCCGTTCCTGTAATTGCCGGTACAGCGGGTGATCGGATTCGGTATTCAGCGGCTGGCTGGCGATGGCAGTGAGGGTATCCAACGGTCTCCTAGCTTTGTACGGTACAAAGCTAACATTACCGCGAATTTCGTAGACAGGCGATGTTTTCGGGGCTATTTTAAAACATAAAAGTACGGTACGTATAGAACAATGCAGTTCAATACCTGTTACTACTGAAAGGAAAATAATGATTCCCGCACGCAAAGCCGCAGATATGACCCAGGCTGAATTGGCACGCTACGTCGATCAGTCCGTGCTCAAACCCGAATTCACCGATGATGATATTCGCAAATACACCCAGGAAGGCATCGATTTCGGGTGCAAGACGATCTGCATCAACCCGGCATCCCTTCCGATTGTGGCTCCCATGGTCGAGGGAACCGATACCGGTCTGTGCGTGGTGGCAGACTTCCCCTTCGGGCTCGCCACAACCGAGGCAAAGGAAATGCTCACCGAGCACTACTGCTCGAAGTGGGATATCGAGGATCTGGATATTGTTGCCAACTACGGCTGGCTGCGCACCGGCCGTCTCGATGACGTTGTCAAGGATCTTGAACCTGTCGTCGCCGCGGCCCATAAGTGGAATACCAAGGTCAAGGTCATTATCGAAACGGACTCTCTGAACTTGGAGCAGGTTGCGGAGGGAACGAAGGCAGCAATCCGCGCCGGCGCAGACTTCATCAAGACCTCCACCGGGTTCTTCACCGGCGCTGAAAACAAGGGTGCGACGGTGGAAGTCGTGAAAACCATGATCGAGGCTGCTGAGGGAAAGATCGCCGTCAAGGGAGCCGGATGCATTCGCACTCGCGAGCATTTCCTCGAACTTATTGATCTTGGCATTGACCGTATGGGCGTTGGTTATCGCTCCACGCCGGTTGTTCTTGGTATTAACCCGCCGGCGGGTAAATAGATATGACAGCTCGACAAGGGAAGAAAAGTGACTCATGTAAGTACCACTCGTTTCCCTGAAGATTTCCTATGGGGAGGGGCCACGTCCGCCAGCCAGTGCGAAGGCGCCTGGAATGAGGACGGGCGTGGCCCCTCGATCGGGGATCATCTGAGTGTAGGAAGTAGAACAACGAAGCGGGAGTTTTCCCTCTCGCTTGATCCGCACAAGCATTATCCGAGCCATGTTGCGGCGGATCACTACCACCACTGGCGTGAAGATACTGCCCTCCTGGCCGAGATGGGATTTAACGTTTACCGTTTCTCCATCAGCTGGACGCGTATCTTCCCCCGGGGTGATGAAGAAACTCCCAATCAGGCAGGTTTAGATTTCTACCGCGCGCTGATTGACGAATGTATTGCGCGTGGAATGACCCCGATGGTCACGATCACGCAGTACGAACCGCCGCTGTATTTAGCGCAAAAATACGGAGGCTGGTCGAACCGGAAAACCATCGATTTTTATCTGAAGTTCTGCGAGACAATCATGCGTGAGTTTCGTGGGAAGGTACGGTACTGGATTCCATTCGTCGAGGTGAATCTGACCCTGACCGCTTTTGGTGAGGCGACATCAGCTGGCATCCTGCCGCCGGAAGGGCCGTTCCCGCGGGAAACGAATTCTCCCGAGCGCCTCCAGGCTCGATACCAGGCTATGCACCATATTTTCATCGCGAACGCGAAAGTGGTGAAGCTGGCGCGGAAGATCGACCCGGACAACCACGTGGGGTGCATGCTTGCCGGCCCGGCGAGCTATCCCCTGACTTGCTCACCGGAAGATAATCTCGCGAATCTCCAGTCTCTCCAGCGCGAGTGCTGGTTCTGCTCGGACGTGGCCGTGCGTGGGGAGTACCCCGGTTATATGAAACGCCATATGGCCGAGGAGGGTATTTCCATCACGATGGAGCCCGAGGACGCCGAGCTGCTGCATGCGGGAACTGTTGATTTTATTGGTTTCTCTTATTATTCCTCGAGCTGCATCAGCGCCGAAGGGCATGGCGGGGTTGAGGGTAATAATCTTGCTGGCGTTCCCAACCCGTATCTCAAGAAAAGCGAGTGGGGCTGGCTCGTGGATCCGATTGGGATCCGGATTGCCTGCAACCTGGTCTGGGATCGCTACCAACTTCCGATGTACATCGTTGAAAATGGGCTCGGCGCCGTCGACGTTGTGACAGAAGACGGGCGTATCGAGGATGACTACCGCATCGAATACCTGCGCGCACATATCGAGCAACTCAAAGAAGCGCTTGCCGATGGTGTGGACCTGCGCGGGTATATGACGTGGGGGTGCATTGATCTTATTGCTGAATCAACGGGGCAGATGAGTAAACGGTACGGCTTTGTTCACGTGGATTTCGACGACGCAGGCCACGGGAGCGGGAAACGGACTCGGAAGAAGAGTTTTTTCTGGTACCGCGATGTGATCCACAGCCGCGGAGAAAATTTATAACACAAGAAAGGTGAGATGATGAGCAACGAAGCGATCATTGATCTGGCAAAGAAATTAGAGGCAAAGACGCCTCATGCCAATATTCCAGTTGGATACGACGGTTTCATTGACCGTATTACCCATGTTGTTGATAAACGGCTCGGGCCGGATGAGTACCAGCGCGTGGAAACGCTCACTGCATACGGGCAAAAATTTATTGATGCCGCCGGACTGAGCATGAATATTGAGATGGTGCCTGTTACTACCAAGCTCGGGGGAGTGGCAACGATTCTGGCGAATTCGCTTGCCACCCTGGGTAATCGGGTGACGTATATGGGCGCGCTGGGTCTGGGCGGAGTGAATCCAGTTTTCCAGGATTTTGCGAATATGGCTGAGGAGGTTATTTCCTTCTCCAATCCCGGGGTTTCTGACGCGCTGGAATTTACCGACGGCAAAGTGATTTCCAGTCAGCTGGAGCCGCTCAAGATGGTGAGTTGGGAGAATCTTCTTGAGGCGACGACGCTTGAGCACCTGGTGGAGGTCTTTGACCGTGCGGATCTTGTAGCTTTCGCTGACTGGACCTTGCTGATTAACGTCGGCAGTATCTGGGATGGGATTGCTGAGGAAGTTCTTCCCAAGATGACGAATCGCGAGCGGCGGATGATGTTCTTCGATCTTTCTGATCCGACCAAGCGCACAACTGAGGATGTCCTCGGCGTTATGGCAACGATCCGTAAGTACGAGGAGTTCTTCGATACCACGCTCGGCCTCAATAAGAAGGAAGCCTACGAGGTGGCTAGCCGCTACGGGGCAGCGAAGGATGACTTCGCGAATCTTAACGAGCTTGCGCGTTTCCTGCGGGAAAAGGTCGGAATTAGCGAGATTGTTATTCATCCGGTGGATGGCGCGGTTCTCAGCAATGCCCGCGAGGATGTGGCTGTGGATGGGCCGTATTGCGCCGATCCTACGCTCACGACGGGCGGCGGGGATAATTTCAACTCCGGGTTCCTCACCGGGCGCTCCCTTGGCCTGACCAGCGAAGAATCGCTGCTTCTCGGGGTAGCGAATTCGGGCTTCTATGTTCGGGCGGGCCGGAGCCCTGCTTTCGATGAGCTGAGGGAATTCCTGGTGCGGTGGGCACGGGGCGAGATTGATTAATCACGGGCTACCGAAAGGAGGACAGCCATGAGTGAGAAAAAGACTTTCGATAAAATCATTGACGCTGTTGCGGCGATTTTCTTGCCCGTCATTAATCTGCTGACTGCCGCGGGGATTCTCAAAGGTATTTTAGCTATTTGCGTGGCGGCCGGGTGGTTGAGTGACGCTTCGGATACCTACCGGATTCTTGCTGCTATGGGCGACGCCGTTTTCTATTTCTTGCCGGTCTTGTTGGCATTTACGTCGGCTAAGAAGTTCGGGGCTAATCCGTATACGGCCGTGGTGATCGCGGGTGTGCTTCTGTATCCGGATTTGAACCAGACGCTGGAATCCGGCACAACGATGTACTTCCTGGGGATCCCGGTATTTAGCGCGATCTACCATTCCAGCGTCATCACGATTCTCATGACGGTCGGCTTGCTGGCCTTTGTTGAGAAGGGCCTGGACAGGATTTTCCCGGAGGTGATTCGCGGGTTCCTCACCCCGTTCATTTCGGTGATTCTGGTTGGGCTGGTCACGCTGATGGCTTTCGGGCCTATCGGCACGCTGATTAGTAACGGCCTGGCGGCTGGGTACGAGTTCTTATACGATCTTTCGCCGGCTGCCGCGGGTTTGGTTCTGGGTGCATGTTTCCAGCTTCTGGTGATTTTCGGTCTGCACTGGGGCATCATGCTGGTGTCGATGAATAATGTTGCTGCGTTGGGGCACGATACGGTGTTGGCTTTGTTTGGTCCTTCGATTTTCGCGCAGGCTGGTGCCGCCTTGGCGGTGTTGCTGCGCTCGAAGAACGGAAAGACACGCACGGTGTGTGCTTCTTCGGTGATTTCAGCATTGTTCGGAATTACCGAGCCGGCGTTGTTCGGCGTGAATCTTCCGCGGAAGACTCCCATGATTGCCGTGTGTATTGGCGGTGGCGTGGGTGGCGCTATTGCAGGTATTTCGGGTGCACAAGCTGGCGGCTTCGCGATTCCGTCGCTTGCCACGCTACCGGTGTTCTTCGGTAACGGCTTCGTTTTGTTCGTTATTTCCTGCTTGGTCGGTTTCCTCGTTGCATTCATCTGCACGCTGTTCCTGCGTTTCGAGGCTGACCTGAAGATCGCGGAGGAAGAGGAGGTGAAGGCGGCTAACTAAGCTATTCCCGCTTTCCTGGACACTCCGGCACGGATTGTTCGGAAGAGTGGTTGCGTATCTCCCGTATGTGGCGGGGCTTGTTCGGGTACTACCGGGCAGGCCCCGCCACGGTTGTTCTTTATTGGTGTACCGGTACGAAACTCTCGCTCCCCTTGTCATAGCGGTACCGAGTGTTTTCCCCATTTTGGATGAGGTCGACGGCGGTGGCGATGGCTTCGCGCGGGACGATGAACCATTCGCTCGGGTCGTAGTTTTTGCCTTCGCTGTCGATTTGCGAGAGGGATACTTTTACGTCCGCGAAGATCTGGTGGAGCAGGTGCTCCAGCTTCGCGGCATTGACGTCGTAAGTCACGTACGTGTCCACGATTTCGACGGGCGCCATGAGGTAGGTAGAGGATTGTTCGGCGCCGGCGATGCGCTTTTCTACCGGCCCGCGCGAGAATCCAATCTTGTGGAGGTTGCGTAGGCTGGAGATCTGCGGGTCTGTGGAGAGCGAACGTAGCACATAGATCCACCCAGTTGGAGTTTCGTCCGAGGAAGCTTCGCTGGTAATTTCACCAGACACCTCAACATCTGCCGAGGGTTCTGCGTAGGCAAGATCGTAAGCAACATCGGCGGGTTGGGTGATGATCCGGCCGTCTTCTTCTGCCATTCGTCCTGCGAGGGATTGGCGGTAGAGATCAGATTCTGTTCCGTTTTCAAAAATAACCCGAAGACGTTGCCTGGTAATTGTTTTGCCGGCACTGGTGACAGTTTTTTCGTCTTCTCCTTCAGATTCGACGTATCCCATAACCCCGTTCAGGACGAAGTACAGCCCGTCCCGAATTACGTTGATTCCCGTTTCTATGCTCTTATAAGGCTTCTGCTCCACGATCCCGGCTGATAGCTGTGCATGCTTCGCTTTGAAGAGCGGCTCAAACTTCTCAAACTCTTTCGCTTTCACGCGTTTAGCCACGTAGTCCGGCGCTGCATTAGTCCGCGGCGGCGTAGCGGGGAGCCGGGACACATCGGTGATGCCGTATCCGTCGTCCAGGAGGTTGAACTCATCGGATGCCAGAACATCATCAATGCTCTGCGGGGCTTCGTCGCGGGTGAGCAGCCCGAATTCAGTGTCGAGGTCCTTGAGCTTCTCAAGCTTTTCAGGATCGGCACGGATTCCTTCCAGGCGCGCCCCGAGCTTGCGTTCCCCGATAGCGCGGGTGTGCGGATCGGGTTCGCGCCCTTCTTTGGCTCGGAAGTCCACGATTTCTAGGAAGGCGCGTTCTAGCCGGTCTTCGCTGGTGAAACGCCGCGGAGCCGGAGGTGCGTCAAGTAGCCCTTCGGTATCCGAGGCGAGGATTTTCGCGAATTCTGCTTCAAAATCGAAATCAGCCATTAGTTCTTATCTCCCTGGGAAGCCTCGGCGCTCGCGGAACGTGCCGGCACCGGCACATCTTCGGCATGCTTACCGCTGCTGCGCACTGCCGCGGGTTCGCTCTGCTCCACCCCAGCTTCAACCCCAGCTTCAACGGCCGCTTCAGCTGCCGCTTTCTCAGCATCATGCTTTGCTTTTTCGCGTTGCAGGATGAGCAGACCTTCGGCATACAGTTTCTCGGTGGGGTCGTCGCTGCGCACGTCCGGGCGGCGGCCGTTGACCTTGACCCAGTCGGTGATTGCGGGCCACATTTCCATTGCTTCTTCGGGCTTCAGGGTGATGCGGGTAGCGGCAATGGCATCTTGGATGATGCGCAGCACCGGGCTGGAGACCTGCTTGGACATCACTTCGAAGGCCTTCTGGAAGGGGTTGATGGATTCGATGAGGTCGATGTTGATCTCATCAATATCCACGAACTTGTTCCCCGCTTCCACGAAACGCCGGTCGCCCACGGTCCGCACTTCGCCAGATTTGATCACGGAGGAGACCACCACATGCTGGCGGATTTGCTCGACTTCTTTCTCGGTGATGTCCGGGTAGGTTTGGCGAATGATGCGCGGGATAAGCACCTTGTTAATGACTTCGGGTTCCGCAGCGCCGGCCGCGGCCCGCGCCACCTGGTCATCTTGCAAAATATTGGCCTTCAGATCATCGATACCGGTGGCGATAATCTCCTTGGCGCGCTTGGTAGACGGTTCCACCAGGCCCTTGACTTCCAGGGTGCCGGGATCCGGGGTTTCGTCGGTGTTGCGCTTGGCCCGGAAGTTGTAGTTCGGGGCGAGCACCTGCTCCATGAGCAGCGCCGCGGTGATGCCTTTCAGCACGTTATTGACGGAGAGTGTCACTTCGTTTTGGGTGGCATCCGGTTCAGCCAGCAGGTTCGTGAATTGCGCGTGGCTTTTCCCGGGACTATCGCGGGTTACGCGCCCGATAATCTGGATGAGTTCGGTATGCGAGGCACGGTAACCAACCGTGAGGGCGTGTTCCGCGAAAGGCCAGTCGAAACCTTCTTTCGCCATCCCGAGCGCAATGATGATATCGGCAGCATCACGATTCTTCGCTGCCACATCGGTCAAATACACCAGGGTTTTAGCGCGCGCTTTCTCATCACTATCGTCCACGAGGTCCGCGACTCGCAGCACAGCACCGGTGTCACGCCGCCGCACGAAGATCATGCAGTCATCTCCAGGGAAACGCGGCTCTACCTGCGTAACCTCTTCGGGCGAAAGCACTTCGCCAATAATGTCGAGGATTTTCCCGACTTCTTCATACTTGTCCTTAGTGGATTCCCCGGAGTTTACGGAGGGGATATGCAGAATAGTTTTCTTGTCGAGGTCCAGCACTTCCGCGATGGCGTCGGTGTAACGGCCCTGGTAGAAGTGGTGGCCGATGCCGAGTGTTTTCAGGTACTGGTAGCCGTTGAGCTGGTCGTAATAGTTGAAGGTGACGGGCGTGAATTTCGCTTCGTCTTTCGGATCCAGCACGGGCACGGAGTCCCCGCGGAAGTAGGAGCCGGTCATGGCGATGATATGCGCGTCGGACTGCTCCATAATGGCGTGCAGCACGGAGCCGAGCCGGTTGTTGTCCAGGTCTGCGGAGACGTGATGGAATTCGTCAATCGCGATCACGCAGCCGTTGAAATCCTCGGGTTTGGCCTGTTCAAAGGCGAAACGCAGGGTGGCGTGCGTGCAGACGAGCGTGGCATCCGGCCCTTCCAGGAAACGCAGGAATGCGGCGACTTTCGATTCGTTGCTGCCGGGTGTGCACAGGTTGTTCGCGGCTTTGACGTCCCAATCCGCGAAGAAGCCGTAGGTGGTGAGGTCGGTGGGCGCGAAGGACGCACCGATGGAGCGTTCGGGTACCGCCACGATCACTTTGCGCCGGCCCTGGTTGAAGAGCTTATCGAGCGCAATAAACATGAGCGCGCGCGATTTCCCGGAAGCGGGCGGCGCCTTGATGAGCAGGTACTGGGAGGCGCGCTGTTCATAGGCGCGAGCCTGCATTTCCCGCATTCCGAGCTCATCGGTGGCAACCGATTTCCCGGTTTGCGCATAGGTCACGTCCACAACGTTTTCGGTGGCCACGGCTATTTCCCTTCTGCTTCGATCATCTGCTGATACTTCGCGAACAGCACCGCGAGGCGTTCCTCATCGGATGCGAACGGGGTGCTCTTGTAAAGTCTATCTACCGCTTCGTCAATTTTTTCGTGCGCTTCGCGGAGGTTGCGTGGCATAAGGTCCGGGTCGTAGAGTTCCGCGAGTGTTTTTTCGCAGTGGTATTCGCGTACATCGAGTACGCGTAGCGCGCGTTTCGTGAGTTCTTCTTTCGACGACGCCGACAACTCTGGCACGGGGAAAGTGTTATAGACCAAGGTATTTCCGTATCGAATTCCTGTTCCTAGCCTTCCACCAACCGCGCGGACCCAAGCCATGTGCATCTTCGATGTAAGTAGTGCGAACAGCCATGGCTCGGCGTCGTATACCGCAAAAGACGCATTCGAAATTACCGCATTGGCATCAAGATAGCCGATTGGGATGTAATCTCGTTGATCTGAAGTATGGCTCGGTATTGTGATGGAATCCGTCGGTTTGTAACGTACTTCTGCAAATCGCCATGGGATAGAAGCTAATTCTTTGGTCGGGATTTTTGTACTTGCGGTTCTCATCCGAGCTACTTTGGTTAAGCGCTCCTCTATCTCGGGAATTTTAGCGACTTCGTGATGGTTTTCTTCGGTAATCCACAAGCAGAAGCGTTCCGTTCCTTTTATGAATTCGTCTGCGCCGATAAACAATTTGACCACATTGGACAGTTCGGGATGTCTCGTGAGAACATCTTCCGCTTCGTGAGCGGAGAGAATCAGGTTCCCTCCGTCGGTCGGTTTTGAGCCATAACTCATCTTCGGGAGTTGCTTCGAGAGTACATGGCTACGTTTAGAAACATATTGATTGTCTCCGCTCACGAGGTATGGATTGATATTGTCAACGGTTCGTGAGACTCCATCGAGAGTGTCTAATGGTTTGTGTGTGAGGGTGAAAACCACCTAGGAGATAAACCAGAATGACTACCGTGAAACA
>NZ_JBOZGG010000006.1:0-132897 GCF_051267215.1 Actinotignum vesiculae | reverse complement strand
TCTTGTTTCACGGTAGTCATTCTGGTTTATCTCCTAGGTGGTTTTCACCCTCACACACAAACCATTAGACACTCTCGATGCGCTTCGTCCTGAAGAAGCTATTGAGTTCCTAAAGGACGGTCAGCGTGGTAAGCAAGAAAGAATTGCCAACCTTCTTGAAAATGGCTACCCCGGGTATTCCACTGCCGCGGGTTGGCTAGGGTACTCAGATGAAAAGATGGTCTCGCTGTGTAAGGAAGAGACTCAAGAAAAAGGGTTTAAGCTTATCAAGCTGAAGGTGGGGCGCCGCGTCGAGGATGATATTCGGCGTCTTGGGTTAGCTCGCGAAGCGATTGGTCCCGATGTAAAGTTGGCTGTTGATGCTAACCAGGTGTGGGACGTTCCTGATGCGATTTCTTGGATTAACGAATTCCATGATTTCGATTTGGCTTGGGTTGAAGAGCCGACTTCGCCGGATGATGTGGTGGGACACGCAACCATTGCACGCGCTATTAATCCGATTCCTGTAGCAACTGGCGAACATATGCAGAACAGGATCATGTTCAAGCAGTATCTCCAAATGAATGCGTTTGGAATCATGCAGATTGATGCAACCCGTGTTGCGGGCCCGCAGGAACTGGTTATCGAATACCTGCTTGCCAAGAAGTTTAATAAGCCTGTCTGCCCGCACGCTGGCGGCGTTGGCCTATGCGAAGCTGTGGCGCACTTTGCGATGTTTGATTACGTCGCGGTATCCGGAACTATGGAGAACCGGTTGATTGAGTACGTTGATAACCAACATGAACACTTTGTGCACCCGACAGTTATCAAGAATGGCAACTATATGCCGCAAACGGCTCCCGGCAACGGTGCTGAGATGACTCAGGCAACCGCTGAAAAGTACCTCTACCGAGGCTAATTCTCCCGGGAAAACCACGTTCCACTGCCGCACGCGGGCTAAATAAATAGCTGTCGCTGCTTGCTATTGGTAATCCATTTGGATTCCCCGCGTGCGGCAGTGCGGACGCTGCACTCGTCAGAAAAAGGAAATATAGATGAATGCTTTACTTGTAGGTGTGAGTCAGCTACAAAGCTCAATACCCCAGGGACTTTTACCTTTCGCTCGCGATATCCCGGAAGTAAGTCTTAACCCGGCAGCGCTTCTCATCAGTATCGTAACCGGCGTTGCCATCCTCATTATTTTGGTTAGCTGGGCGAAAGTTCACCCCTTCCTCGCGATTATGCTTGCGGCCCTGATTACCGGAATTGGGTCCGGGTTCGGGCTGATGAACACCGTCCACGCCTTCCTTGACGGCTTTGGAGACACCACTAAAAGTGTCGGTATCTTAGTCGGTATCGGTGCAATGCTGGGTGCGGTTTTGATGGTAACGGGAGCGACCGGCGTTTTAGTTGACGTTCTGATTTCGAAGTCGTCTCGCAAGATGCTCCCTTGGACTATGGCTCTCATCGGGTCTCTTATTGGGTTGCCCCTGTTCTTTGATGTTGGACTGATCATCATGGCTCCGGTGATCATCATGGTTACGCGGAAATCTAAGATGCCCCTTATGATGATCGCGATGCCAGCCCTGGCGGGCCTTTGTGCGATGCAGGCACTCGTTCCTCCACACCCCGGGCCCACCGCCGCTCTCCAAACCTTTGAGAATGGTTCCATGGGTATCACGATGGGTATGGGCATTGTCCTTGCTATTCCTCTCGTTATTATCTGCGGACCGCTGTTCGCGAAGTACTCGACGCGTATCGTGCCGCGTGGTGCGCCGGACACGTTCGCTATGGCGGATAAAGAGGACGGTGTTGAAGGTCGTCGTAAGCCTTCCTTCGGGTTGTCTCTGCTTTGTGTCACCATGCCGGCCATTCTTCTCTTGATCACTTCAATTATCATGATGGTCCGCCCTGACCTTCACGATTCCAAGGAAATGGGTGCTCAGATTTTGCAGTTTATCGGGAATCCCGAGATTGCCCTTCTGATTTCACTGGTATTTGCATCTCTCACGCTTTTCGTTACGACAAGGTACCCGTGGGAAAAGCTCAACGATGAAGCCGGGAAATCGTTACGTCCCATTGCTGGAATTGTATTTATCCTCGGAGCTGGTGGCGGTTTCAAGAACCTTCTGATTGATACCGGCATTGGAGATATGATCACTAAGTTTGTAGAAAACACAAATATATCGATCATCTTGATCGCTTGGGTGATTGCGGTGTTCGTGCGTGTGGCTACAGGATCCTCGACCGTTTCGGCCATTACTACGGCCGGCATTCTGGAGCCGACAGCCACTGCGCTTGCTTATGATCCGATCCAAACAGGTCTTCTTGTCCTTGCAATCGGTGCTGGGTCGTTTATTTTCTCCTTCGTAAACGATGCGGGCCTTTGGCTGGTAAAGGAATACTTCGGGTTCACTCTTCCCGAGATGTTTAAGACCTGGACAGTGATGACATGTTTGATCTCCATTGTTGGGCTAGTTCTGGTTTGGGGTCTTGGACTCTTCCTGTTGTAGTGTAAATTCAATAATTTGAATTGGTCCTAACGTAGGGCTATCGCTGGCCGGCGTGTTCAATGATTCAGCGCGCCGGTCAGCGATGTTTCCTACGGTACTTATTGTCTTCTAGTGTTTTGCGCGGGTATGGATTCGCATTCCTCCTGTTATCGTTCGAAGTAAGTCGCAATGATGCGTGAGACATGGAAATGGGTAGCTTTTATTTGCCCAAACCTGGAAGGGGTTGGAATGTTTTCTGGTGTGTATTGCCCGTCGGTCACGTTGATCGACGATTCGGGTGCGATTGATTATCCGGCGATGGCTGCCCATATTGATCGTCTTGCCGAGTCCGGGCTCAACGGGGTGCTCTTCTTCGGCTCGATTGGGGAGTTTTTCTCTTTCTCCACTGAGGAGAAGGCCGAGTTCTTGAAGTTCGCGGTCAAGCAGGCCGCGGGGCGTTTCCAGGTGTTGGCCGGTGTGAGCGCGGCGCGTTTGGGTGAGGTGCTGGAGAATATCGCGGCTGCTGAGGCGGCTGGTGTGGATGGGGTGGTGGCCCTCCCGCCGTTCTATTTCGGGCATTCGCACGGGCGGGCGCTTGATTTTTATGACGCTGTTGCGGGCGCGACGGCCCTTCCTGTTATGCTCTATAACTTCCCGGAGCGCACGGGTGCGGATTTAACTCCGGAATTGGTGGCTGAGCTGGCTGCCCGGCACGAAAATATTGTGGCGCTCAAGGATACGGTGGATACCCAGAGTCATACGCGGCGGGTGATTCGCGAGGTGCGGAAGGTGCGCCCGGATTTCGCGGTGCTTTCTGGTTTTGATGAGTATTACATTGGGAATCGGGTGTGTGGCGGGGCCGGGGTGCTCTCTGGCTTGACGAATTTGATTCCGGAGGTGTTTGCGGCGATGCATGCGGCGTATGAGGCCGGGGATGTTACGCGCGCGGCTGCGGAGCTCGAAAAGATTACGCGTTTGGCTGCGGTGTATGAGATTGGTGATATTTTCATTGCTGCGATTAAGGAGGGTGTGCGTTTGTGCGGGGTGGAGTGCTCGCCGTTGATGCGTGCCCCGCAGGTTCCGTTGAGTGCGGAGGATTCGGAGAAAATCGCGACGCTGCTGCGCGACGTACGCGCATAGATTTAGCCGACAAGTTTCTATTTTTCAAAAGCTGGGCGTTCCGGTCTGACGCACTCTAAAGGCCGGAACGCCCTTGTATTCTACCTGTTTTCTTGGATGTGAAAGATGAGCCTGATGATTGGGGCTCAGACCAATTAGGAGCTGTTAGAATTTACGCGCTGCCCCCGTAGCTCAGCAGGTTAGAGCAGTGGACTCATAATCCATCGGTCGCGGGTTCAAGTCCTGCCGGGGGCACTATGTGATGTCCCGCGTCATAGTTCCGCCAGCTACGTGGGATTTTCGTGTATTTGGACTTGGAGTTCATTGACTTTTTAGACGAGGAGTCCAGTAGCTTCTTCGACAATATATCCACCTACTTTTGACACGGTTACCCGGCCAGTGGTCGGCCTGTGGGGTGGCAGTAACGCCGACCGCCGGCGAGTGTTGAGTGGTGGTATCGGTAGGGATGCTTGGGCGCCGGGCGAGATTGCCTGTTCGGTGAGGGGGTGCAGTTTTGGTTGCGCTGGGTGTGCATTTTCCTTGCGCTAGGCATGCAATTCGTATTGCGCTAGGCGTGCAGTTTTAACTTGCGTTTGACAATCGCGTAAGACGCGCGGATTTAACTCGTGCTTGACGCCCACGGAAGCATTTCATTCAGGGGGGTGCGTGAGGAAGTTAAACATGTACGCACCCGTGGTGGGTGTAGATCCAGCCCGCGGGTGCGTACACGTGGTTTTGTGAGTTTGAGTTTTCTAGACGATGAGGTAGACCAGGGAGCAGAAACCGAAGGATACGAGGGATATTACTGAGGTGAACGTGGTCCACATCTTCAGATTCGTTTTCGTATCTACTTGCAGGAAGCCACCTACTAGCCAGAACCCGGAATCGTTGACGTGGGAAGCGAAGAAGGATCCTGCTCCCATCGCCACCACGACGAGCGCGGTTTGGATGTCATTGAGTCCGGCACCCGACACGGTAGCCGCGAGCAAGGCCGCGGTGGTTTGGATGGCCACGGTTGCTGAGCCTTGCGCGACTCGTAGTGCCAGGGAGATAAGGTAGGCAGCCAGGAGCAAGGGAATACCAAGATCGGCTAGCGTGTTAGCAAGCGCGGTACCGATACCGGTTTCGCGTAACACGGAACCGAACATGCCACCAGCACCGGCGACCATGACGATCGCGGCTACTGATTTGAACCCGGCGTCGTTGATCTTATCGATATTCTTCCAGGGTACTTTACGTACATAACCCAAAATGATTGAAGCTACGAGTGCGGTAACGAACAGGGCGACAGCGGTTTCACCGAAGAATTTCAGGGCGCTTGCCCAGGCAGCGTTTTCCGGGATGATTCCAGCTGATTGAAGGGTACTGGTGACCGTGTTACCGGTAATCAACAAGATCGGGAGCATGAGGATGAAGAGAACGGTCGCGAAGGCGGGTTCTTTCCCGGGTAGTTCACGCCCGGATTCTTTCGATCCGAGAACGTTAGGGATGGGAACATCAAACCGCTTGGAGAGCCACAATGCGAAGCGGTAGCCGGCCAGGTACCAGGTGGGAATCGCGACGATCAAACCAACCAGGAGCACGGTCCCGATGTTGATGTTCATTGTGGTAGCGGCGGCTACTGGTCCGGGGTGGGGTGGCATGAGTCCGTGCATGACCTGGAATGCGCCGGCTGCTGGTAGGGCATACAGCAAGACTGGTCCGCCCAGGCGGCGGGCAACGGAGAAGATGATCGGGAACATGACGATGAGCCCGGCGTCGAAGAAAATCGGGAAGCCGAACAAGAGCGAGGCTACCGAGAGGGCGAGGGGTGCTCGTTTCTCACCGAACCAACGTAGCAGGGTTTGGGCGAGTACTTCAGCGCCTCCGGATTGTTCGAGCATACGCCCGATGATTGCTCCGAACCCGATAATGAGAGCGAGTTTGCCAACGGTGCCTGAGAACCCGGTGAGCAGCATATCGAATAGTTCGCTGACTGGGACTCCGGTAGCGATAGCAGTCAGAGCTGATACGAGGATAAGCGCAACTGTGGCGTTGACTTTGAATACGATGATGAGGAAGAGTAAAACGGCTATCGCTGCTAGAGCGATACCGAGGAGGCCTCCTGTTGTGAGAGTCATGAGTGCCCCTTGGATATGTGGGCTTCTCTAGGAGAGAAGCTGGGCGGCGTTGGCCACGGCGCCTTGAACGTCGCCTGATTGTGGATAGAGCAATGACCGGCCAATGACCAGGCCGATCACGTTAGGGATCTCCAAGAGGAGAGCCCACCTGTGCAGGGTTTTAGCAGCGTCGTTGCTGACTTCCCCGCCGAGGATAACGATGGGTAGGGTAGTAGCCCGAGCGAAGCGTTCCAGGTCTGGGGTATCGGGGAGTTTGAGGACCGTGTAGGAACTATTAGCCCCCAAACCTGAAGCGATTGCTATCGAGCGGGTGACAGCATCGGTAGAAACATCATTGACGACCTGGCTGCCTTCACGCCGTGAGATGAAGGGTTCGACCATGGCGATGCGTTGGCGCCGGGCAAGGTCGGTGACTACTTTCCCGGCCATCTCTAACGTGCCAACGGTTTGTGTTTCCTGGTAGGCGATACGGAGCAGGATTTTCCCTCCTTGCAGGCCTGCTTTAGCTATCCCTTTGGCCGTATAGCCCGTGATACGATCATCGAGTTCCCACGCGGCGCCGGCCAGTCCTGCCCGGTTCATGGACCCGTATACCCATTTGCCGTCCAGGGCTCTCAGGAGTGCGAGGTCTTCAATGATGTCGGCTGTTCCTAACAGGCCGGAAACCCCGGGCACGGCAAGCGCGTCACACAGGCGTGCGAGCAGGTCGAAACGGTCTTCCATAGCGCGGGGGTTAGCGCCAGCCGCGAACGCGCCCCGGGCGGGGTGGTCAGCGGCCATGATAAGGAATTTCCCATTGGGTAGGAGGCTGGCGGGTTGCTCGCGTGTGAGCAAGGCTTGGTGAGCAGTGCCCGGGCAACGCCGTCCTGCAATAAGCCTGGCAATATCCATGGTTACTGGTTGCTTTCTACTGATTTGGGTGTATCGAGTAGCGCGTCGGTGTGGTTAGCGGCCAGTACTTGCTCGATTTCATCCTGGGTGGGCATCGCGGTAGAGCATTCGATACGCGAGGTCACGATCGCGCCGGCAGTGTTGGCATACCGGATTGTTTTCTCCAGGCTCCAGCCCTGTAAAAGCCCGTGGACAAGGGACCCACCGAAAGCATCCCCGGCTCCAGCCCCGTTGACCACGGTCGTGTTCATCGCGGGGATAAAGAATTCTTCCGCGCTCGATTTCGCGAGGGTGCCCTTGCTGCCTTGCTTGACCACAGCGATCTGGACCCCGCGTTCCAGTAGTGCTGTTGCAGCCGCGTGTGGATCAGTTTCCCCGACCGCGATTTCACATTCTTCCACGTTACCCACCGCGACTGTCGCATACTCAAGAACTTCCGCATAACGCTGACGTGCCAGATCAACTGACTCCCAGAACATTGGACGCCAGTCCATATCGAAAACGGTATGGTCTTTACGCCCCCGCATGGCAAGCGCGCTCATATGGGTGGAATACGAGGGGTCCTCGCACAGGCCCGTCCCGGATACCCACAAGAGTTTAGCCTCGCGTACCTGGTCTTCATCCAGATCACTGTCCTTGATCTGGAGGTCAGGGGCGGAGGGTTCACGGTAGAAGAAGAACGGGAAATGTTCGGGTGGGATAATCTCGCAGAAAGTAACAGGCGTGTTCAGGGTATCGTCAACGATCACGTATTCATCTGATACGCCGAGCCGGCGCATTTCCAGGCGGACCCACCGCCCGAAAGGATCATCACCTACCCCGGTGAGGGTGGCGCAGTCTTCTCCCAGGCGTGCTGCTGCTACCGCAACGTTAGTAGGCGATCCTCCCAGGAATTTCCCGAACGTTGTGACTTCTTCGAGGGTGCAATTAGTTTGTAGGGGATAGATATCGACGCCGCAGCGTCCGATTGTTAGTACATCATGGACGACCATGTCCATCACTTCCTTACCTTATTGTTTATTCGGTGCGTTCAAACGACATTGTTGCTTCATAGGTGCCCTCGGAAGGCCAACGCACCGTGGTGGCCTTCGCGCGCGTGTAGAAGCGCACGCCTTCGGGCCCGTGGATATGGGTATCTCCCATGAGAGAGTCTTTCCATCCGCCAAAGGAGTAGTAGGCCACGGGGGTGGGGATGGGGACGTTGATACCGACCATGCCAGCTTCAACTTCCAGTTCGAAACGACGTGCCAGACCACCATCATTCGTGAAGATCGCTGCCCCGTTGCCATACGGCGAGGAATTAACAAGAGTGATGGCTTCTTCGTAGGTGTCTACCTCGACGATTGCCAGGACGGGACCGAAAGTTTCTTGCTTGTAGAGGAGGGAGTCTTGGGGGACGTGCGTGCAGATAGTTGGGCCGAGGAAATACCCTTTCTCGTGCCCGCTCACGCGAAGCGTGCGGCCATCAAGAATGACTTTCGCGCCTTTTTCTTCGGCATCATTGATCGCATCAATAATGCGTTGTTTTGATTGGGCGTTGATAACCGGGCCCATTTGGACGCCTTCGTCCAGGCCGTAACCCACCCGGATAAGCTCGGCGTGTTCTTTGACTGCTTTCGCTAGTTTTTCACCGATCCCACCCACCGCGACAGCAACGGGCAGGGCCATGCAGCGTTCACCTGCCGCGCCGAAAGCCGCTGCTGAGAGGTGTTTACCAGCGAACTCGATATCAGCATCGGGCATCACAATCGCGTGGTTATTAGCCCCACCCAATGCTTGGACACGTTTACCCGCGCGCACCGCACGCTCCTGGATCAGTTTCGCAACCGGGGTTGAACCCACGAAAGAAACAGCCCTAATATCCGGGTGGTCAATCATAGCCATCGTGAAATCATTCGACCCGGAAATAACCTGGAAGACCCCGTCCGGCAGTCCGGCTTCCTTATACAAACGCGCAATCACAAGAGAAGCCGAGGGCGTGGCCGGTGCGGGTTTCAAAATGAAAGCATTCCCGGTAGCAATAGCAATCGGGTGCATCCACATAGGCACCATCACCGGGAAATTAAACGGGCAAATCCCGCTAACAACACCCAGGGGCTGGCGTAGCGTGTGAATATCTACCCCGGTGGAAATATTCGACGAGGTTTCACCTTTCAAAGCGACGTTAATCCCGCAAGCAAAATCAAGGGTCTCCCGCCCACGCTGGATCTCCCCGATAGCATCCGAATAATCCTTACCATGCTCAGCCACAATCGCTTTAGCGATCTCGTCTTGATGATCCAAAACAAGCTGACGCATCCGATACATGATCTCGGTACGCTTAGCCAACGAGGTACGAGCCCAAGCTTTTTGAGCTTTAACAGCAACCCCTACCGCGTAGTCAAGATCTTCACGGCTTGCCTGTAACAAATACCCGCGAATCTCACCACTCGCCGGGTCATCAACCTCAATCTTTCCCTCAGGTTGCCCCGCATAGAGGCCACCATTAATCCAATGAGGTATATCCATTCGTATCACTCCCTTGTGAGTCCAAACCAGCACCCCACCAGCGGGGTGTCTCATTGGTTTCCAAAATAACCCCACCCCACCCACTTGTAAACACAAAAGACCAGCCAGGGCGGCCAGCAAACTTGAATGAACACGGCCATATAGGACAGCATCGAAGCGATAAAATGAGAGAAACACTAGCTAATCTCACTATTGTCCGCTATGTTTACAATTGGGTGAACAAATAAGAGTGAGAGGGTCACGTTAATGTCAAACCTGGGTGGGAAAGACAACCCGGATCAGCTGGATATCCCGGTTGCTCCGCAGATTGTTTTCGACTCTCGCTCCTCGCTTCCTTTGCATCAACAAATCACGCAATCATTAGGGAGCCTGATTGACTCCGGCGCGCTTTTACCCGGTCAGCTCCTTGAAGACGAAGTATCTATGTCACGCAGGCTGGGAGTCTCACGTCCTACACTACGGCGGGCGTTGCAAGTGTTGACTGATGAAGGCAAACTCTCACGGCGTCCGCGCGTGGGAACCAGGGTGATGCCACGGGTTTTCCAACGGGATCCTTCCCTGGCGAGTCTTTCCGATGATTTGCGGGCGGCGGGCCGTGAACCACGCACGGATGTTCTCCAGTATCGGGTGGTGTTTGCTGATAGTGGTCTAGCTGGCGATATGCATTGCCAAGAAGGTAAAGAGATCGTGGCTTTAGAGCGGTTGCGGTGGGCGGAGGGGAACCGTATGGGGATTATGCGTAACTGGATCCCAGCCGATCTAGCGCCCTCTCTTACCGCGATATCATCGGGTGGTCTCTATGATTTCTTCAAGAGCCACGGGATCGTGTTACGTGGTGGGGTCCAGCGTATTAGCGCGCGTAGCGCGACGCCTACGGAAGCAGAACTTTTACACGTAGCATCCGGGGCACCTCTCTTACGGGTGCGGCGTAGTGCTTATGATGAATCCGGGCGGGTCGTGGATCTAGCCGACCATTTGTATGACGCGGAACAATACGACCTCACCCTCCCACTCAACTTCCCGGCGTGAATCACACCTGGAGGAATCAGTTTCTTGGTAAAAGGGAACTGGGTGGCTAACGCGAGAATGATCGCGCCAGCCACCCAGCTTTGTATACGGTAACCGTGCTGTCCTACTCTGGGACATCTAGAAATCCGGCAAGTGCCATACGGGATTCTCTGGTCCTAAAGTACTTCCGGAGGAGTTTCTAACTGGTCGGCTATATCTTTCCAGTTAGACGCGAATTTGCCGTATGCCGTTTTGATATCGACACCCACAGGGAGCTCCGGGCATTCGTTTTCGAGGTTGGTACCCCAGTTTCCCCATCCCGACTGCTTGCGCTGCACGATCTGGAAGCCTCCCGATGGCTTCGAGGTATACCAGATCATTGCACGACCGGTAGATGTGTCATATTCGACTGTCTTATCGGAAGCTCCGGGGAAGATAGTCTCGTGCTCCTCTTTCTGGACGTCGATAGGTTCAGAATCGACTCGCCAATCACGCAGCTCTGCATCAACAAACGATTTCTCGCGAACAATTGCCAGCCGGTCGCGGATCGTTTCGTCCGTTAAAGCACCTTCGAAAGTCGAGAATAGGCGCCAGTACAAATCCCAATGGGCGTTCTCAATATCATCCGTTAGGACGGCCTTAAACTCTTCAAGTTTCTTGCGCTGAGGCAATGTACCGTCAGAAATGGTCTGCTCGACCATGTCGGCCAGGTGTCCAGCATAAGGATCGCCGCTGCGATATCGGGATCCACCGTAGCACGCAAACCGATCAAAGAGCAGCTTTCCTTGCCCGGCCTCGAATTCATCCCCAACGGTGATCTTGTTAGTTACAGAACGCCCGTTGATCACGGTTTGGAAATCATCTACGTAATAACGACGGCTGAACCAAGGCGTCCTATAAGTGAAAGCCCACTCGATTGAGAAGTTCTTACCCCTGAGCTCTGGGAGGAGCCCGTCGGGAATCACACCTAGCATTCTGAAAGAAAGCAAGACCGGTCCGTCTTCACGGATCTCAATCTTCACCTTTGTGTGTTCTGGCGGATTGATCAGTCCGTTTTCAGGAGTGAAGAACGGGCCGTAAAATCCACCAATCGCATTGTTTCCAGAGGGGAGGAGATCAATACCCTCATCAAGGGTGCGGAAATGCTTGAGCCCCCACTTTGAGGCACCAGTGCCCTCGGCGGTACCCGTGCATACATCAATATCGAAGTAGCCGGTATTAACGCGGGCCCATGAGTCAACTTCAGTACCGGGTCCTTTTGTGATTCCTTCTCCGGATTCGACTGGTTCATCCAGTGTGAAACTTGCCTCGCCCTCAAAACTGAGTGTAGTGACAAATCTGGTGGCCTCTTGTGGAGCCGGCTGATCAACCAATCGCTGGCAAAGGATCTGCTCTCCAGTATTGGTTCGTGCTAGCCATAAAGACTCTGTGAGCACTTGTGGTTCATCGAAGTAAATCGGCTCGAATGCCCGCTTTCCTTCGATACTACTGATTACTTTATGGGTCTTCATCTACTTTCCTGCCTTGGTGCTCTTCTGCTTGAGGGAATCAATGGCGACGGCGAGAATAATGACGACGCCCTTAATTAGTAGCTGAGTGAAGAATTGGACATTCATCAGAATCATGCCGGTCGAGAGCACGCCGAGAATGATCGCACCGATGAGGGTTCCGATGATCTTGCCCTTACCACCGGCAAGGGATGTTCCACCTAGAACAACTGCGGCAATAGCATCAAGTTCGTATCCGGTTCCAGCGGTCGGCTGCGCGGAAACAACGCGTGCGGCGAAAATGACACCCGCAAGCCCTGAGAGTGCCCCTGCAATGACGTAAACAGATGTGAGTACACGCTTCACGTTGATTCCAGCGAGCCGTGCTGCCTCGGGATTGCCGCCGACTGCGTAAACATGCCTGCCGTACTTCGTGCGTTCGAGGATGAACCAGCAGATGATGTAGACAATGATCATTACAATGACGGGAACTGGAATTCCAGCCATGTATCCGTTTCCGAGATCTCTGAAAGCCAGCTTGTTATCTACGATGGGTTGGCCGCCGGTCAGTGTGTATCCGAGGCCACGGAGGAATGTCATCATGCCGAGCGTCACGATAAAGGGCGCGAGGGCTAGATACGCCGATAGGGCACCATTTACCCATCCCGCAACTGCACCGGCAAGAATGCCAGCGATTATCCCGACGATGGCTGGAGCACCGGAGATACAAGCCAGTACTGCGGTTACACCCGATACGGCAACGATTGATCCGACAGAGAGATCAATGCCGGCAGTAATAATAACGAAGGTCATACCGGCCGCAATGATCGCGTTGATAGAGATCGAACGGGCGATATTCATGAGATTGTTCATCGACATGAAGTTCGGGGCGATGAGCGCCATAATCACGACGAGAAGGACGAGGACCGCGAGAATCCCAACCTTATCCCACCACGCAGCGAAGTTCATTTTCCGTCGAGGTGCAGCTTCTATAGTCATGCTTGTTCCTTTGTTGCTCCGGTCGCGAGGCTCATGACCGATTCTTCTGTGGCATCTCGTGCATCGAGTTCTCCCACGACTTTTCCTTTTCGCATAACGATGATGCGATCAGACATTCCCAGAACTTCAGGGAGGTCAGAAGAAACCATGATGATGGTTTTACCTTCTTTAGCCAGATCATTCATGATTTCGTAGATCTCCCTTTTCGCCCCGATGTCAACACCGCGCGTAGGTTCATCGAAAATCAAAAGATCGGCACCTGCCATGAGAGTGCGGCCGAGAAGTGCCTTTTGTTGGTTTCCTCCCGAAAGAGCTCTTACCGGAAGACTTGTGGAGGTCTTTCGAATATTGAGCACTTCCATGATCTGGCGAACTTTCTTTCGAATTGCGCCTCGCGCGAGTACGCCGAGTTTGGTGAAGTCACCCAGAGAGGCAATCGAGATATTCGATGCCGTTGTGTGATCCAAGAACAGACCTTGTTCCTTTCTTGATTCCGGCACCATGGCAATGCCAGATTCCAGGGCCTCCTTGGGACTTTTAGGATGATATCTTTCGCCTTTGAGTAGCAACGTTCCGCTACTCATGGGATCTGCTCCCATAAGTAGCCTGACGGTTTCCGAACGCCCGGCACCGACCAAGCCTGCAAATCCAAGAATTTGACCGGCGCGAGCTTTGAAGGAAACGTCGTCAACTCCAGGCGCTTTGAGATCCTTTGCCTCAAGCACCACTTCTCCCGATGCACGGTCCGCGTGTTCGTAGAGATCACCGATTTTTCTACCGACCATCATTCGCACGATTTCGTCAGGTGTTAATTCGGCTAGAAGCTGTGTTCCGACGGACGTTCCGTCCCGAAGAACGGACACCCTATCAGCCAATTTCCACACTTCTTCCATGCGGTGAGTGATGTAGATAAGGCCGACACCGTTTTGCTGCTGTTCCCGAATAATTCTGAAAAGATCCTCTGTTTCAGCTCGGGAAAGCGCGGCAGTTGGTTCGTCGAGAACGAGGATGCGGGCATCCTCGGCAGCAGCACGAGCAATTTCGACCATCTGCTGCATACCGATGGAAAACGAGCCGAGAGGCCTGTTCACGTCGATGTCCACTCCAATAGCCGATAACTTAGCGCGTGCATCCGAACGCATCTTTTCACGGTCAAGGATCCCGTGTTTGAGTGGTTCAACGCCGAGGCAGAGATTCTCGGCTACCGTCAGATTTGGGACGGTATTGATCTCTTGGTGGATGATTGCGATTCCATGTTTACGCGCATCGTTAGGAGATGAGATATGGACTTCCTGACCGTCAACGAAGATCTTTCCACTGTCGGCAGCAAGATTCCCCGCCAGGATTTTCATCAACGTTGACTTGCCAGCGCCGTTTTCTCCCATGAGGGCATGAATCTCTCCGGCGTTCAGATCAAAGGAAACTCCTCCAAGCGCTTGGGTAGCGCCGAATCTTTTCCTGATCCCTTCGAGCTTGAGAAGAGTCATTTCTACCATCCCGGGTATTCGTCTACCGCATCCCGGGTAATGATTTGCGAGGGGATGAGGATAGTGGTTTCGGTGAGTGATTCTCCACGAGCAAGCTGCTGCCCAACCTCGATTGCTTTTTCGACCATTTTTGCGGGTTCTTGGGTGGCCGTGCCGACGAAGGGAGAACCAGCGGTTCGGAGTTCCTGGAGTCCTTCGGGAGAAGCGTCGATTCCTACCACCTTAATTTCATTAGTACGTCCAGCTTGCTGCACGGCAAGCGTCGCACCAAGGGCGGACGGGTCATTCATTCCAAAGATGCCTTGGACATCGCTGGCTGCAGTAAGCATGTCGGTAGTGACGGAGAGACCGGTGGCGCGGTCATTTTGCGAGTTTTGGTGCCCGACTTCCTTGATGCCGGGGAAATTCTTCATTGCTTGATTGCAGCCCTTAATGCGATCCGTGATCGTCTGGATAGGTGTGCCATCAACAACCAAAATATTTCCCTTGCCACCCATCTGTTCGAATAGATAGGTGCATGCAATTTCGCCAGCCTGAACGGCATCGGTCATAACAATGGCATCCGCGCCCTTCGCAGGAGTATCAACAGCTACCACGAAGATCCCTGCCTGTCGCGCACGTTCGATGGCGGGTTGGAGGCCGGACTCGTCAACGGCGGAGACAACGATAAGGTCTACGCCTTGCTGAATGAATGTGTCAATCTGAGTATTCTGATTCGCCAGATCAAGTTTGGCGTCTTGGACGTTGAGGGTTGCGCCAATCTTCTCGGCTGCTTCTTTCGCTCCCTTATCCATAGCTGAGAAGAACGGGTTCGACATGTCCTGCACCATTAAGCCGATTTTCTCGATCTTGTCAGGTTTCGGCGCTTCCGTAGCGGAGTCACCTGAAGTACAACCCGAGAAAGTTGCGGCGAGCAGAATGCTTGTCGTGAAGGCGAGCGCCTTTTTTGCTGTTCTCATCGTTGAGATCTCCTTTTGGTTAGATAGGCCGGTTTAGCCCAATTTGGTTTTCTAATTTGTTTAGCAGCCGCAGGAGGCGCGAATTCTGAGCTTGACGTTCACCTCCTCAGACTCCTGGTTGTGGTAACGGATAGCTCCCTGCGGATGCTCTTGCATGATGTGAATAAGTTTTAGAGCGGCTTTTGCGCCGATATCGCGAGAATCTTCGTCAATCAACGTCACTGGAGGATTGACGAAAGTTGACCAGGTGAATTCGTCAAACGCAATTAAGGCGACTTGATCAGGAACATGGAGATCACATGCCTGGAGTGCGTGCATGGTTCCGAGGAGGAGAGGATTGTTACCGGCAATAATCGCGAGCTTCTCTACCTTCGTATTTCTGAGATATTCCTCTAACGCAATTGCGCTCGATTGTGAGTCATTAGCGCATTCGAGAATCGAGAGAGTTGCCCCGAATTTCTTGGCGGCGTTTTTCATGCCTTTAATTCGAGTTTGCCTTGTCGACCACCGCTCGGGATAGATCAATAAAAGCCACGTGTCGAGTTCATGATAATTAAGATGTTCACCGATTTGATGAGCGGCTTGTTCGTTATTTGAGGTTACAGATACCGAACCGGACGGCGCAGTCGGTCCTTGCGAGTCGACATAGACAATGGGGATTCCCCACTCGCAAAGTTTCTCGTGATTGTCTACAGATAAAGTAAGAGTGCTGATAACTCCGGCTGCCCGCGATTGGATTGCTTCGGTGACAACCAAATCTTCAGTTTTCTGATCAAATCGGCCTTCAGGAGCAAGATCGGCTGTGCGTACTCCATGGGAAGATGCGCGCAACATTTCATGAATGCCATCGAGCATATCGACGTAGTAAGCATTAGATGTTGATGCGGTCATCACGACGATTGGGCCGGGAGTTTCGCGACGCAGGGCGCGTGCTGTCTGGTTCGGGATGTAGTTGAGCGTTTTAGCCGCTTCCAATACTCGGGCTTTGGTCGATTGCGTGACGGGCGCTTTGCCGGAAAACGTATTGGAAACAGTCCAAATAGACACACCGGCGGCCCGAGCCACGTCTTTAAGAGTTGCCGGTTTCATCAGGGTCTCCTTTGTCCCAATTGGTTGCGTTGAGGTCAAGCTATGTCACCTAAACGTTTAGGGCAAGGATGTGCGTTTGTCTAAGTTGATGTGGGGTGTGCCACAGGTGGTTGTGTTGTGGGCATTTCAAGATGCTTACTCTCAACAGTTTTGTATTTATTAGCATCGGGTGACTTGGTGGCTAAGGCAATGGGTGGATTTCTAGTGGTAATTATTCGCTTTTATGAGTTGTCAGGTTGGTGTGAAATCGTTGTGACACGCCCTTTTCTCACCAGGCCCGCGGGATTAAGGTGAATCCATGATCGATGACAATGCTCCACTTCCGCAATCTGATCGTCCCACCGCTACCGCCGCCGGGCACTGGGTGCTCGCCCGCGCCGGCAAACGGGTATTGCGCCCCGGCGGCTTGCATTTGACGAAGGCCATGCTTGAGTATGCCCAGCTGGCCAGCGCGGACGTTGTAGAATTCGCCCCCGGCCTGGGCCGGACCGCAGAACTCATTATCTCCGAGCCCATTCACTCCTACACCGGGGTAGATCAAGACAAGAATGCGGTGACCCGCGTCAAGGGGATTGTGGAGAAAGTGGGCGGCGTCGTCGTTAATTCCACCGCGCAAAAATCTGGACTACCCGATGCCGGTGCCGATGTGGTCGTGGGCGAAGCGATGCTCACCATGCAGGGCGCGAACTCGAAAGCCGCGATTGTGGGCGAGGCGTTCCGGCTGCTGCGCCCGGGCGGGCGCTACGCCATCCATGAACTGAGCCTCACCCCGGATAGCATCGACCCGGCCATTGCCGATACCCTGCGCAAAGGCCTGGCGCAGACGATTCGCGTCAATGCGCGCCCGCTCACCCAGGCCGAATGGCGGCAGGTGCTCACCGATGCCGGTTTCGAGGTGGAATGGGTGGGGGATGCCCCCATGGCCCTGCTTTCTCTGCGCCGCAACCTCGCCGACGAAGGCCTGCGCGGGGTGGCGCGTATCCTCCGCAACGTGCTGCGCGATAAAGAGCTGCGTGCGCGAGTGCTGGCCATGCGCGCGCTCTTCCGCAAGTATCGCCACCACCTGGCCGGCGTGGCCATGGTGGCCCGTAAGCCCGTTGAATCCGTTGGTGCTGCTGGTGCTACTGGCGCCGCCGAATCTACTGGCATCGCCAGCTCTGCGGATGCCGGCACTTCCGCTACCACCGCTAACTGAAAGGACAACCGATGAGTGAAAACACCCCGCAACTTTCCTACCTGGAGGATCTGGGCGCCACGGTGGACTACGCCGCTGCCTCGACCGTTTCCACCACCGCGCTGCGCGTTGAAGGCGCGAATGTGGTGGTCTTCTCCTTCGATACCGGCGAGGAGCTTTCCGAGCATACCGCCGCCGTGCCCGTGCTCATCCAGGTGCTGGAAGGGGAAGTGGAGATGCGTACCGAGGGGCGCACAGTGCAGCTGCGCCCCGGCGGGCTCGTGCACCTGCCCACCCGCCTCCCGCACGCGGTGCGCGCCCTGGCTCCCACCAAGATGGTGCTGTTCATGCTCACCGGGCAGAGCGTGGGCTAGAGTAGCCCCATGTCACAACCCGAGAAACCGGACCTGCCGGAAGGGCCTGAGGCGGCGGAAGGGCCCGAGGCGCAAGAATCCCGCACCCTTGACGCCGCCCAGGCGGAGGAGATTCAGCGCATCGCACGCCGTCGTATGATCGCCGCCGCGATTGTGGGGGTCATCCTGCTTATCGTCATGTTCTTCGCCGGGCGCGCCCTGCGCCAGCACCTGGCCGCGGCTGATGTTGGCGCAGGGGAGCAGCAGGTAGTGGCGGTGGTGGTGGCGAACGGCGGCGGTGGTGACCAGCCCTAGCACGTGTAACAACGCCTGAGGCGCGCCTAGCAACGGCTGAAGTACGGCAGGGGCCCGGCCTATAGCAACCCTTTGAGCCAAGGGTGGTAGAGCGCACACCTCTCAAGTTGCTTCACGGCCCGCCATTGACTATTATCTTTTCTGTTGCAAATTCCCGCATAGCTCAATGGCAGAGCATTCGACTGTTAATCGAACGGTTGCTGGTTCGAGTCCAGCTGCGGGAGCGAACGAACGGCGGTGAGCGTAGGCTTACCGCCGTTCTGCTCTGTCCGGCACCCGCGGTGCGGTCCTGTAAGCCATAAGCCTAAGCCGCGCCGCCGGGCAGTCTTAATGTGAGAAATCTTATAAAGGAGTTCGTGATGGCATTCCGGGAGATTCGCGTGGTGGGGGACCCGGTCCTGCGCACCCCCTGCGATCCGATTCGGGAGATCACCCCGGGCATCGTGCGCCTGGTTGAAGACCTCCTCGAAAACGTGAACGACGACGCCCGGGCGGGCCTAGCAGCCAACCAAATCGGGGTTTCCCTGCGCGCCTTCTCCTGGCATATCGACGGCGAGATCGATTACATCCTCAATCCTGTGATCGTGGCCCTCTCCGAAGATGAATACCAGGATGGCGAGGAAGGCTGCCTATCCGTCCCGGACCTGTACTACCCGACCAAGCGCGCCTGGTACGCCCGGGCGGAAGGTATCGACCTGGACGGCAAGAAGAAAATCGTGGAAGGGGAGGGGCTCCTCGGGCGCTGCATCCAGCACGAATGCGATCACCTGGACGGCCACCTCTACCTTGACCGCCTGGAGCGGGAGGTCCGTAAACAAGCGATGCGCGATATTCGCCAGCTGCGCGTCTCTTCTGCGCTACAATCGCTCTAGTAGCCCCTCCGCGTGGGTAGCACGGGGAAAGCCACCCAAGCGCAGGAGGAATGCTATGGCACACAAATACGCCACTCGCGGCGTCATATTCATTCACTCTGTTATGCCGGCCGTTCAACCCCACGTTGAATGGGCGGTTACAAGTGTGCTCGGATACGAACCGCATTTTGAGTGGACGAAACAACCCGCAGCCCCGCATATGAACCGGGCAGAAGCCTCGTGGACGGGAGAAGTGGGAACCGGAGCCATGCTCGCCTCCGCCCTCAACGGCTGGGAGCATTTGCGTTTTGAGATCACCGAGGATGCCAGCCCGGTATCCGAAGGAGGCCGCTGGTCCGCCACCCCCGGCCTCGGTATTTTCTACGCCCAAACAGATCTGACCGGCAATGTGGTGATTCCGGAAAACCGGGTGCGGGCCGCCCTGGAAAACGCGGGGAACGACGCCGCAGAAATGCGCCGGCTCCTCGATATTGCCCTCGGTCAAGCCTGGGATGATGAACTTGAGCCCTTCCGCTATGCCGGCGCGGGTGCGCCGGTACGCTGGCTGCACCGCGTGGGCTAAAGCCCCAGGGCAGCCCGCAGATCCTCCGCGGATAGCGGGGCGTTTTCATCCGGCACATCTGGCCGATTCGTCTCAGTCGGCGTCTCCGGCTTATCCCGCACATTCGCCTTATCCGACTGCGCCGGGCTAGGCCCCGCCGCCGCATTCGCGGTGGTGGCAGAAGCGGGGCGGGCCGCAGCTGCGCCGTCGTGCTGAGAAGAAGGTGCGAGGCTGAGGTCCGCGCCCGGGCAGCTGAGCCGCACCAGCTCCCCGAGGGTGCGCGCCGCGCAGATCTCGCTATCGGGCACCACCACGCCGCTGGCGTCTTCCAAGGTGACAGCGATTGCCCAGCGTGTCACGCTATCCACGCGGTTCAGCTCGAAACTTTCGGTGGCATCCGGGTAGCCTTCGCGCTCCAGAACATCCGCGCCCAGCGACATGAGTTGCGCTACCTCCATCGCACGACCTCCCTATTTTCGGTACGCTCGCATCATGGCATTCCTCGATTTGATGCAGCAACTCTTCCAGCATACCCGGGCCCCGGAAGCCGGTACCGCCACCGCGCAGGCGCTGCGTGAGCGGCTTGCTGAGGACCCGAACGACGTCGAGGCTTTCACCCAGCTCGTCACCCTGGCACGCGCGGCCGAAGGCGAACTCCCGCCCGCTGATCCGCTCACCGCGGAGCTCACCGGAACCGGAAGCATCCTTTCCGCGGACCTGGCGATTTATGCCCTCGCCGAAGAACTCTCCAGCTCACCGGCTTCCTGGTACCCGCAGCTGCATATGGCTCGGCTTGCGGTGGACTCCGATCCCGAGCGGGCCCTGCGGCTCCTCACCACCGCCACGGATCGCAATCCGGATGGGCACATCCTCGCCCGGGCCATGGCAATTCTGCGCGACGCCGGGCATCCGGATCAGGCCCTCAGTTTGGGGCTGGCCCATTGGGATCCGGCCACCCACAGTTTCGAGGCCGGTGAGGCTCTGGTACGCACCGCACTGGCGGCCGGGCGCACCAATGAAGCCCGCGCGTATCTGCGGGAAATGGAACCCTATGGCAAGGCGAATGAGCTCGCGGAGCTGCGGGAGGCGGTGAGCGCGGCGGAGTAGTCAAAACCGCCGCTTTTTCGTGTCGCGGCCTCGACTAGACTAGGGGCTATGGCTACCTTCATTGATATTCATCCTGAGGATCCGCAACCGCGGCTCGTCACCAAAGTGGTGGATCGGCTGCGCCGCGGTGAGGTGGTGGCCCTGCCCACCGATTCCGGTTACGCCATTGTGTGCCAGATGGGCAATAAGGAGGGCCTGGAGCGGATTCGCAGCATCCGGCAGGTGGGTGATAAACACCATTTCACCCTGCTGTGCCACGATTTCGCGCAGCTCGGCCAGCTCGTGATTGTGGATAATCCCGATTTTCGGCTCATCAAAAGCCTCACGCCCGGGCCCTACACCTTCATTCTTAAGGGCACCAAAGAAGTGCCGCGGATGACCCTCAACCCGAAGAAGCACACGGTGGGCGTGCGCATCCCCGACCACCGCATCACCCAAGCCGTAGTCACGGAAATGGGCGAACCGCTACTCTCCTCCACGCTGATTCTTCCCGGCGCGGAAGAACCCCTCGAAGAGGGCTGGATTGTGGAAGATGAACTGGGCCATGCCCTGGATGTGGTGGTGAACGGGCCCGTGGGGCGCGGTCCCACCACCGTACTTGACCTGGTAACTAACGAAATCGCGAGACAAGGAGCAGGCGATACCGCCGGACTTGACCTGTGAACCCTATCCTTATTGATCTGGACGGAACCTTCCACGATTCCGCCGCTATCGTCAAAGAAACTTTCCGGGCCACCCTGCGCGAAGAAATGGGGGAGGACCACCCCGAAGAATTCTTTGTGCAGTTCATCGGCCCGCCGCTCATCGATACCTTCACGAAGCTCGGTGCGGCCGACCCGGTAGAGATGGTGCGCCGCTACCGCGTCCGCTACGAACAGCGCATGCTCGACACCCCGATTTTCCCCGGGATGCGCGAATTGGTAGAGGAGCTGGACGCGGCCGGGGTGCCGCTGGCCATTGCGACGTCGAAAAACGAAAAGAATGCCCGCGCGATTCTGGAACACCAGGACGTGGCGCAGCACTTCCGCTATATTGCCGGGGATCCCGAAGATATCCCCGGGTACGGGAAAGCTGAGGTGGTGGGGGCCGCGCTGCGCGAATTGCGGGCGCAGGGCATCGATACCTCGCGTGCCCTCATGGTGGGGGATCGTATTCACGATGTCGACGGCGCAGGCCAGCACGGCCTTCCCACGGTGCTCGTGGAGTGGGGGACTGCACCGCGTTCCGAATGGGAGCTAGCTTGGCGGCACGTGGGAACCGCGCGCGAGCTCGGTGAGATCCTGTGGGATTTCGCCGGAGTGGAGCGGTCACAATCCCATTAACATCAGGCACGGGCATATTAACATAGGGTCACAGCAGCATTAAGTCTGGATACAATTTGATTAAGATCTGAGCAGCGAAGGGCGTGGCCGTATACATCCACCCGAGGCGTCGTTAGACTCCCACATAAGATCGTCACCGCGGCGATTGGCTACCTAGCTCAACGGAGGGATCTCATATGAACGCGTACACGGCTGGAAAGATCGCGGCGGGAGCTGCGGTTCTCGGCGGTTTTCTCGGTTATCTTTTGCTGTGCGTTAGCGCAATGGAAACAATGCAATGGGCTCCGGAATATAGCCTGGTGGTGTGGACCTGCACCTGTTTTGGCATGCTCTGGGTCGCGCTCGGCCAGGTTTATTTCCTAGGGGTCTACCAGTGGTTTGGGCTGCTGGAACAACCCCGGCGCTCTGCACCGGCGTGGCTGCGCCCCACCATGCAGGCCGTCCCGGTGATCGCGGCTGCCCTCGGAGTGATCCTCCTGGTCTTCCTCATTATTAAGGATGCCGGGCATCCGAGCATTCTCATTCTCATGGCTGCCCTGTGGGTGCTTAGCCTGGGCGCCAGCGCGGTATCGCGGCTCATGTCCGGCTATCTTGCCAGCCGGGAAATCCCGGCGGAGGAGAAGCTCGCGGTCCCGGTCGCCTAAGCTCGCGGTCCCGGTCGTCTAGTCCCGCAGGTCTCAGGATCACGGTTAGCTTGGGCGCGCCGCCGCCAGCATAGACTCGAACTGCCGGCAGCTCAGGCCCACTGGCTTTCGTAGAGGCGGGCGTAGGCGCCGCCGGCGGCCAGCAGTTCCTCATGGGTGCCGCTTTCTACCACGTCCCCGGCTTCCATAACCAGGATCGTGGTGGCATTGCGGACGGTGGAGAGCCGGTGCGCAATAATGAAGGACGTGCGCCCTTCGCGCAGCCGCTCCATCGCATCCTGAATAAGCGCCTCGGTGCGGGTATCCACCGAACTGGTGGCCTCATCCAAAATAAGCACATCGGGATTGGCCAGGTAGGCCCGCGCAATGGTGATGAGCTGTTTCTCCCCGGCGGAAACATTCTCGCCCTCATCCCCAATATGGGTATCAAAACCGTGGGGGAGGGTCTCAAGAAGATCATCAATGCCCAGGGCGGCCGCGGCGGCAATGGCGTCGTCGCGCGTAGCACCGTCCTTCCCGAAAGCGATGTTTTCCCAGACCGTGCCGTCAAAAAGCCAGGTGTCTTGCAGGACCATCCCGAAATGTTCCCGTAAGGATTCCTTCGTGAAGGAATCGATGGGCGCGCCGTCCACGGTAATCGCCCCGCCATCCACCTCATAAAAGCGCATGAGCAAATTGACAAGCGTGGTTTTCCCGGCGCCGGTGGGCCCCACAATCGCCACGGAATGCCCCGGCTCCACCCGTAGTGAGAGATCGCGGATCACCGGAGTATCAGGCTCGTAGGCAAAACGCACGTGCGAGAATTCGATGGTGCCGCGCCGTGCCTCGGGGGCCACAACCTCACGGTAGCTGGAACTCGCATCCGGGGCCATTTCTTCCTGAGCTAGGTAATCGAAAATGCGCTCCGCGGAAGCCGCCGCCGATTGAATAAGATTCGCGGTGGAGGCCAGGGACTGAAGCGGATGGGAGAGCTGGCGAGTGTATTGCATCATCGCCTGCAACCCGCCAATCGTCATCGTGCCGGCCATCGCCTGAATACTGCCCAGGAGCGTGACGATGGCAAAAGAACCGTTCTGCACCAGCATCATAAGCGGCTGGGACATTTGCGCGATTGCCTGCGCGCGGAAGGACGCATCGTAGAGCTGCGCATTCGCGCTATCAAACTGCCCCTGGAATTCATCTTCCAGCCCGTAAGCGGCCACCACATCCAGCCCGGTGAAACTTTCCTCCACCACCGCGGACACGTCGCCGGTGAGGCGCCACTGGTCGCGGAAATAGGGGCGGGAGCGGCGCAGCAGCAGGAGGATCCCAATAATCCCCACCGGGATGACCACCAACGAGGCAAGGGCCACCGACCAGGACAAATAGACCATCACCGCCACGATCCCGATAATCTGGTAGATCGCGGAGAGGACTTCGGAAAGAGTTTGCAGCAGGGACTGGGTCACGTTATCAACGTCGTTCGTGACCCGCGAGAGCACATCCCCGCGCTGCTGCTTATCCAGCACGGATAGCGGCATCCGATCAATTTTCTGCTGGCAATCCCGCCGCATCTCATAGCCGAGATCCTGAATAATAAGGCGAATAATATAACCGAACCAGAAACGCAGCAGCGCCGAGAGAATATAGCACCCGGCCGCCAGGCTCAGCACCCGCGCCAACTCCGGGAAATCCACGCCGCCGGAGCGAATTCCATCCACCACCACATTGGTGCCCTGCCCGAGCAGGAAGGGCGCGGCCACCACGGCTGCGGTGGAGATAAGCGAAAGCAGCAGCACCGCCACGATCCGCCCCACGTAATGGCGCAGGTAGTGGCGAATAAGAGTGAGGAGCGCCCCGCGAATATCGCGGGCTTCGTCAATATTTCCGGCACCTCTCATGCCCGCGCCTCCTCATCGCGCTCCTGGGAGCGCACAATCGAGCGGTACATCTCATTTGTTTCCATGAGCTGCGCGTGCGTTCCGCAGCCCACTACCTCGCCGCAATCCAGTACGACGACGCAATCAGCGCTGCGGGTCGTCGAAATACGTTGGGCAATGATGACCACCGCCGCATCCCGGATCCGCTCCTTGAGGTTGGCCCGTAGCTGGGCATCGGTCGCGTAATCGAGGGCGGAGAAAGAATCATCGAAAACTACCAGGTCAGCCCCGGCCCGCCCGGAGCTATCGGGCAGGGCTCGGTAGAGGGCCCGCGCGATGGTTAGGCGCTGGCGCTGCCCGCCGGAAAGATTAGTCCCCCCGGTTTCCACCGGCATCTCCAGCCCGCCCCCGGCCTCCACGAAATCCCAGGCCTGGGCGCAGCGCAGCGCATCAATGACCCGCTCCTGGTCAATATCGCGGGTGGAGCCGGCAACATTGCTGGCCACCGTGCCGCTGAACAGGAAAGCGCGTTGGGGTACGAGGGCCACCCGGCGGCGGAAATCAGCGAGTCGAATATCGCGCACATCCACTTCGCCGGCTCCGGCGCTGCCTTCCACGGTGAAGCGCCCGGTACTCACATCCACGAGGCGCGGCAGTATTTTCACCAGCGATGATTTGCCCGAGCCCGAGGCGCCAATAATCGCCGTCGTCGTTCCAGGTCGGAAACACAAAGAAATGCCGCGCAAGGCAGGCTCGTCCGCATCCGCGTAGGTGAGGGAAATATCGCGCAAGCGGAAGGTGACCGGGCCGGGCGGCATCTCCCGCGCATCCGGCGCGTCCGTGATGGAAGGAACGGTGGTATTCACTTCGATGACGCGCTCGGCGGAAACGTTCCCGCGCGGAACCACCATAATAATCATGCCGAGCATCATGACCGCGCCCAGAATCATCATGAGATAGGTGATAAACGCGGCGAGCGCCCCCACCGGCATGGAACCCCCGGCAATCCGATGCCCGCCAATCCACACGATCAGCGCGGAGGCCAGCCCGATCACGGCGCTCATGGCCGGCAGCAGCGCGGACCAAATCGTGCCGATCTGGAGCATAATCGAACGGAAATTGCGGTTATGAACCTCGAATTCCCCGGCCATGGCTTCTTCGCGGCGGAAGGCCCGAATTACCCGCACCCCGGAAAGCTGGGAGCGCAGCGCATCGTTAATGGCGTCCACGCGCCGTTGGAGGGTTTCGTAGCGTGTGGCGAGCATCGCGGTACACACCAGAATAATTGCGGTGAGCACCGGGATAATGACGAGGAGGGTGAGGGAGAGGACTACGTCCTGCCCGATGGCCATGAGTACCCCGCCCACGCCCATAATCGGGGCCGTCACCATAATGGTGAGGGACATGAGGGTGACCATCTGGATTTGATTGACGTCGTTCGTGGTGCGAGTGACCAGGGTGGAGGCTCCGAAACGCTGCTGGTCCGCGGGGGAGAAGCGTTGCACATGCGCGAAAGTTTCGCGGCGCAGCTCCCGGCCCAGGTGGGTGGAGACCAGGGCCCCGTAATAGATTGCCCCGATAGCGCAGAGCACCTGCGCGAGGGTGAAGAGCGCCATGAGCAGCCCGCGTGACCAAATATAGGAGCTATTGCGTTCCAGAATGCCGTAATCGATAACGTTAGCGCCCAGCGCGGGGAGGGTGAGTCCGAGGAGCACCTGCGCGATCTGTAGCACAGCAATCGCGAGGAGCTGGAATTTGCGGTCGCGCAGATGCCTCCACGCCAGTCGATAAACGGTCAATCACTAGCCTCCATATATGTGTGGCGGCCCGAAAGCTCAGCTCGCGATAATTATTCGCGGGTGAGGAGGACCGCCACACTATGCTACGTGTGAGAGCACGGATGCTCAAACACTATTCAATTAGTTACGACGACGCCGGGCCTGCGCCGCTGCCGGTGCAGCGCCCGAGCGCCGTAGCTTGGGCGTGCCGGGAATCCCGGCGTGGCCCGCGCCGCTTTACTCCGGGTCGTTATCGGGAACCGGTTCGGCGGCTGCCGGGTTATGCAGATCGTACTTCTCGATTGCCTGGCGGACAACCGAGCGGTCGATCTTGCCGGCTTTGGCCAGCGCGTACAGGGCCCGCACCACCATGGTGGCGTCGTCGATCTTGAAGTAGCGCCGGGCGGCCGGGCGGGTATCGGAAATACCGATGCCCTTGGCGCCGAGCGTCTCATAGTCGCCGGGGATCCATTCGCGGATGGAATCCTGGACCTGGTGCTCGAAATCGGAGGTGGCGATGAAGGGGCCTTCTTCGCCTTCCAGCTTCGCGGTCACGTAGGCCTTGCGCGGTTCTTCCTCCGGGTGGAGGTAGTTGTATTCGTTGGTGGCCAAGCCGTCTTTGCGCAGCTCATACCAGGAGGTCACCGAGTAGACGGTGGCATCCACACCCCAGTCGTCACGCAGCATGCGCTTGGCTTCGCGGGCCCAGCGCACCCCGACGCCCGAGGAGAGCAGATTGACACGCGGGCCGCCCAGACCATCGGCCTCATCGAGCTTGTAGATACCGCGGATAATGCCGTCCACATCCACATTCTCCGGTTCGGCGGGCTGGTGGATGGGCTCGTTGTAGACCGTGAGGTAGTACATGACGTTCTGCTCACGCCCGTCCGAGCCATCCCCGTACATACGCTTCAGGCCATCCTTGAAGATATGGCCGAGTTCATAAGCGTAGGCCGCATCGTAAATGACCATGCCCGGGTTGGTGGAGGCGAGGACGGGAGAGTGCCCGTCCATATGCTGGGAGCCCTCACCCGTGAGGGTGGTGCGCCCGGCGGTGCCGCCAATAATGAAGCCGCGGGCCAGCTGATCGTAGGCAGCCCAGAACTGGTCCCCGGTGCGCTGGAACCCGAACATCGAGTAGAAGATGTAGAAGGGCACCATCGGGGTGTTATGGGTGGCATACGAGGTTCCGGCCGCCACGAAAGCGGAGAGGGAACCGGCTTCGGTAATACCGGTGTGGAGCAGCTGGCCCTGGGTGGATTCCTTGTAGGACAGCAGCATATCGTGGTCCACCGCGGTGTACTGCTGGCCCTGGGTATTGAAGATCTTGGCGGAGGGGAACATGGAATCCATGCCGAAGGTACGCGCTTCGTCCGGAACGATCGGCACCATGCGGAAGCCGAATTCCTTATCGCGCATAATGTCCTTGAGCAGGCGAACCAAGGCCATGGTGGTGGCCACCTTCTGCTTGCCTGACCCCTTCTTCATCGACTGGAAGGGCTTATCGGCCGGCAGTGCGATTCCACCCTGGTGGGTGCGGCGCTGGGGCAGGTAGCCGCCCAGCGCTTCGCGCCGCTCGCGCATATGCTTCATGGCCGGGTGATCCTCAGCCGGCTTGTAGTACGGCGCGTTATAGGGATCTTCCAGCTGGGAATCATCAATGGGGATACGCAGGGTATCGCGCAGCAGCTTGAGATCGTTGCTATTGAGCTTCTTCATCTGGTGGGTGGCATTGCGCCCCGCGAAGTTCGAGCCGAGGTCATAGCCCTTGACCGTTTGCGCCAGAATCACGGTGGGCTGGCCCTTATGGGCCAGGGCCGCCCGGTAGGCGGCGTAGATCTTGTGGTGATCGTGGCCGCCGCGGCGCAGCGCCCAAATCTCATCATCGGACCAATCTTCCACCATGGCCTTCGTACGCGGATCGCGCCCGAAGAAGTTATTGCGCACGTAGGAGCCGTCATTAGCCTTGAAGCCCTGGTAGTCACCGTCTGGGGTGGAGGTCATGAGGTCCACGAGGGCGTGGTCCTTATCCTGGGCGAGGAGCTTATCCCAGCCCGAACCCCACAGCACCTTAATGACATTCCAGCCCGCGCCCTTAAAGAAGGACTCGAGTTCCTGCACGATATTGCCGTTGCCGCGCACCGGGCCGTCCAGGCGCTGGAGGTTGCAATTGACCACCCAGGTGAGGTTATCCAGCTTCTGGGAGGCGGCCAGCTGGAGCATGCCGCGCGATTCAGGTTCGTCCATTTCGCCATCGCCCAGGAAGGCCCACACGTGCGAATCCGAGGTGTCCTTAATACCGCGTTCGCTCAGGTAGCGATTGAACCAAGCCTGGTAGATGGAGTTCGTGGCGCCCAGCCCGAGGGACACGGTGGGGAACTGCCAGAAGTCCGGCATCTGGTGGGGATGCGGGTAGGAGGGCAGGCCGCGCCCGCCGGAAATATGGGAGGCTTCCTGGCGGAAGGAATCCAGATCCGCTTCCGTCAGGCGCCCTTCCAGGTAGGCACGGGCGTAATTACCGGGGGAGGAGTGGCCCTGGAAGAAGATTTGATCCCCGCCACCGGGAGCATCCGGGCCGCGGAAGAAGTGGTTGAAGCCCACTTCGTAAAGGGTGGCCTGGGCGGCGTAGGAGGAAATATGGCCGCCTACCCCCACGCCGGGGCGCTGGGCGCGTGTGACCATCACGGCTGCGTTCCACCGGGTCCAGCTGCGGAATTGGTGTTCGAGTTCCTCTTCTTCCGGGGTGCCCGGGTAAGGAGGTTCTTCTTCCGCCGGAATTGTATTGATATAGGGCGTGACGAGATCAGGGGAGACCGAAACTCCCTTGGCGCGCGCGTGCTCATCCACGCTGGCGAGGATAAACCGCGCCCGATCCGCACCATTTGTTTCAATCAGATCATCCACGGACGCGAGCCATTCGCGGGTTTCTTCCGGATCAACATCCGGGATCTGGCTGAGCTGGCCGGACACCATGCGATCATCAGAATCTTGTGAAGCCACGGAATCTCCTCCATTGCTTGAGTGGTTGTAGTTCATAGGGACGTGTCAAGGCTACCCGTTCGCGGCTTTAGTCCCAGAACGGCTGTGGTACCTCTTACACATGCACTCTTATATTACCGCGTTGTTGAGAGCCATCGCACAGGCATGAGCGGAATTAAGCTGAGCGGTGGACGGGGCGCACGGCGGGTGGCTTTCGCGGCGCCCGGGAACCGGGCGGCGCGCGTCGTCGTACGGTAATGATCACCAAAATCACGGGCGACGCGGCTGAGATTAACTTGAAAAAATGCCGGCGATCAGATGAGCTTAAGCCATGAGTTCGTTTGGTTTCCAGAAAGGGAACATCATCCAAGAATTTGGCTACGACGACGACGTAGCCGCCCAGGTCCGCGCGCAGATCGAAGAAACTATCGGAAGCGCGCTGGTGGACGAAGATTCGCGCGATATCGTGGACGGCGCCATCGCCTGGTGGCGCGCGGACGACGGTGATGTCGATGACCTCACCGATTTGCTCCTGGATATCAAGGCTAATTTCGACGACGAAAATGCTATTTGCTGGCTCTTCGTGCCCACGGGGCGGGTGTCGAATGCGGTGCCGCATAACGATATTGAAGAGGCTGCCGATACCGCGGGCATGCAACCAACCACATCCGTGGCCCTCGGGGAGTCCTGGACGGGCGTGCGCCTCACCAATAAGGGCCTGCGCTACTAGAGCAGGCGGGGCGCTGCCGGTATTTTCGGCGGGAAGGTGCGCGCGGGCCGCGCATCGGGTAGGATCATCCGAGTGCGCAGCGCGCGGGCCCGTAGCTCAGTTGGTCAGAGCACCTGGTTTACACCCAGGGTGTCATCGGTTCGAATCCGGTCGGGCCCACTCTTTATGCCGGTTATGCGGGGCGGGACTGATTCCCGTTGCGCCGTGGCGGCGCGAAATTCCGCTACCACTCCTCGTGCGTGCGCGCATCCCACACGTGCAGGTCGCCGGTGTCCAGCGCGGCCAGATCGCGCATATCCGAGTCGTCCAGGGCGAAGTTGAAGATATTGGCATTTGCCCGCCAGCGCTCGCGTTGGGACGACGACGGAATCACCACAATGCCCTGCTGGACACACCAGCGCAGCACAATCTGCCCGGCACTCACCCCGTGCTTGGCAGCCAGGCGCTTCACCACGATTTGATCCAGCAGCTTTTCCGGCCCGCCGAGCGGCCGCCACGCCTGGGTGACAATACCGTGGCGCTCGTGGAAAGCACGCAGATCGGTGCGCGGGAGGGCAACCGAGAGCTGGATCTGGTTGAGCACCGGCCACACCCCGGTGGCCTCATGCAAGCGGGTGAGATGTTCGGGCAAGAAATTAGAGACCCCCACGTGGCGCACCAGGCCCTCCGCCTGCGCCGCGAGCATCTCCTCCCAGGTTTCCACGTACAGGCCCCGGGAGGGATTGGGCCAGTGGATGAGGAGAGCGTCAAGGTAATCGGTATCCAGGCGGCGTAGCGAATCCTCAATACTGCGCCGGGTGTAGCACTTCCCCTGTTCCCCGCCGGCCACCTTCGAGGTGATGAACACCTCCGCGCGGGGCACCCCGGAGCGTTTCACCGCCTCGCCAACGGCCGTTTCATTGGCGTACTGCTGGGCGGTATCGATAAGGCGGTAGCCATCGGCAATGATCTGGCCGAGCGTGGTGGCAAGTTCATTGCCTTTGGCCAGTAGGGAGCCGATTCCAACCAGGGGAATCTGGCCGCCATCGGCAAGGGGGATGGTGGGAATATTGCATATTGTCATGCCCCACAGCCTAGCAATGTGACCGATGTCATGTCTATTCGAGTTTTTCCTACGGGCTCAGGGCTTGCGGCGGGTGGGAGCCGGGGCGAAAACGATAAAAAAGTACTCAAATCGCGGTTATGTCGGAGGTGCTTGTTACCCTGGAAAACGGATAGCAGGGCTGAAAAAAGCCCCTGCTGTGCTTGAAAAAGCCGGGGATGTGCGCCCGTCGCACTGCCCCGGGAGGACGCACGCGCGCGCCTAGAGAAAGGAGGAAGCGGCCGCGATAGCGGGGTCAGACGGTCCCGTTTTTCGAGAAGGAGTACCACGTGCCTGACCTACCCACCCACGCGCAAATCGCCGCGCAGGTCCCCGATAACGTCGAGAATCCCAAAAAGTACATAAAGGAACACAAGGAAGCCCTGCGCCGCGACCGGCGCGCCCGCGCCACCCGCTCTTTTATGGGCCAACCCACCGGCCTGTATTCCCTTTTCGGCTTGGAACTCTGGGAGCGTTTCTCCTACCTGGGCTTCCAGGCCATCCTGGTCCTCTACTTCACCGATGCCATCGCGAGTGGCGGGCTAGGCTACGCGGAGGACGTGGGATCCTCCATCGTGGCCGCCTACGGTGCCCTCGTCTACCTGCTTTCCATCGCGGGAGCCTGGATCGCGGATCGGATTTCCGGCACCTACCGCACGGTGCTCTGGGGCGGCATTGTTATTGCCGCGGGCCATATCGCCATGGGTATCCCCACCGAATTCTTCACCTGGGTGGGCCTGGGCCTCATCGTGGTGGGAACCGGGCTCCTCAAACCGAATGTTTCCACCATGGTGGGTGAACTCTACGCACCCGGGGATAGCCGCCGCGATGCCGGCTTCTCCATCTACTACGCCGGCATTAATATCGGGGCGTTCCTCGGGCCGCTGGTGGCCGGGTTCCTCGGCCAACGGGTGCATTGGCACGCCGGCTTCGCCTCCGCCGCGGTGGGAATGATCCTCGGCCTCATCGCCTACGTGGCAACCGGAAAAAATCTATCCGGGCGTGCCAAAGCGCATCGCATCCGCGCCAGTTTCGTGGCGGACCGTTCCTTCTGGATGCTCGTGGGACTGGTTGGGGGAGTAGTCGCGGTAGCCACGCTTTTCGCCACCTTCTCCTCCGCCACGCTCAGCGACGTCGTCAACGGCATCTCTGTGATCACCTGGATCGTGCCGGTGTTCTTCTTCCTGTGGATGTACCGCTCCCCGAAGGTCACCCCGGTAGAACGGCGCAATCTCATCCCTTACGCGCTGCTGCTCATCGCCCTCATCCTCTACAACCTGCTCTATTTCCAAACCGGGAACACCCTCAACCTCGTGGCCCTCAACGCCACCGATAACACCATCGGCTCCCTGAGCTACCCCTCCTCCTATTACATTTCCCTCACCGCCATCGTGGAAATCATTATGGGGCCGGTGCTCGCCTGGATCTGGCTGAAAATGGGCAAACGCCAACCGCATGTGGCCGCAAAAGTGGGGCTGGGCGCGGTGCTCGGCGGGATCGCCTTCGTCATTGTGGCGCTCGCGGGCATCCTCACCCCGCGCGGGGCTCTCCTTATGCCGCTGTGGCTGGTGGGATGCTATATCTTCCTCGGCCTGGGGGACCTGGTGCTGCAAACCTCGGGGATGTCCGCCACCACCAAACTCGCCCCGCGAGCTTTCGCCTCCCAAACCATGGCCCTGTGGTTCGCGGCCATGGCCTGCGCCCAGGGGATCCAAGCTCAGGTGGTGAAATTCTTCGATTACGAAAATATGGCCGCCTCCATCCCCGCCTACTTCGGGGTGCAGGGAGTAGTGGTTATCGGTTACGGCGTGCTGCTCATGGCGCTTACTCCGTGGATGCGTTCACGTATGAAAGTCGTCGCGTAAAGCTGGCGGCGTCGTCGTTCCTCATAGCGCCCCACGAAAACCGCAGCACACGCACTAAAACAACAACACAGAGACGCATAGGAAGGAGAACAATGGAGTACATCACAGATTTTCCCTACGAGACCGAGATTCGCGAGGCGTGGATTCCGCTTTCGGATGGCACCCGGCTGTGGATGAAAGCCTGGATGCCGCGCACGGAGGAAAAAGTGCCGGCGATCCTGGAATATCTGCCCTACCGCAGCGGGGACTGGACCGCGCCGCGCGATCACGAACGCCACCCGTATTACGCCGGGCACGGCTACGCTTCCATCCGGGTCGATATCCGCGGGCACGGCAATTCCGAGGGTATCCCGGGCGATGAATACGATGCGCAGGAACACCAAGACGGCCTGGAAGTCATCGAGTGGATTGCTTCGCAGGAGTGGTGCACGGGCAGCGTGGGCATGTTCGGGATTTCCTGGGGCGGTTTCAATTCGCTCCAGCTTGCCTCCTACCAGCCGGAAGCCCTCAAGGCGATCGTCACGACCTGCTCCACCGATGACCGCTACGACAATGACGTGCATTATTTCGGCGGCTCGATGCTCGCGGTGGATATGCACGCCTGGGGCGCCACCATGCTCGCCTTCGAATCCCGGCCGCCGGACCCGCGCGCCGTGGGGGAGAAGTGGACGTCCATGTGGCTGGAGCGCCTCAATAATATGGAGCCCTACGTAGATACCTGGATGAGCCACCAGACCCGCGATGCCTACTGGAAACACGGCTCGGTGTGTGAGGATTATTCGAAACTCGACGCGGCGGTGCTCGCGGTGGGCGGCTGGTTTGACCCGTACCGCGATACCGTGCTGCGCCTGGTGGAGAATCTCTCCGCGCTGGGGAAGAACGTGCGCGGGCTGCTCGGGCCGTGGAGTCACCAGTATCCGGATCGCGATCTGCGCCCGGGGCCGCATATTGATTTCCTCGGGGAAACGCTGCGCTGGTGGGATAGGTGGCTCAAGGGCGTGGATAACGGCGCAATGGATGAGCCGCTGCTGCGTACCTGGATCAGTGACCCCATGCGCCCGGCCTCGGTATACGAGGAAATCGAGGGGCGCTGGGTGGCGGAACGCGCCTGGCCCTCCCCGGATATTGAGCCGCTGCGTTTTGAATTGGGGCAGGCGAGCGTATCGCCGGGTGCGGTGCGTGGTGGCACGATTCTTGTGAAGTCGCCGCAAGACATCGGCTCGGATGCCGGGCGGTACTTCCCGTACGGGAACGACGCCGATTTGCCGGTCGATCAGCGCGCCGACGATGGCCGCGCGGTGACCTGCGATTTTTACCTGGGGGAATCGGTGGAGATTCTCGGTAATGCCAGGGCGTTGCTGCGGCTGCGCAATGGCGGGGAACGCGGCCATATGTATGTGCGCCTGGAAGATGTGGCCCCGGACGGTGCCTCCACGCTTATCACCCGCGGGAACCTCAACCTGAGTGCCCGCGAGGGGCGTGAGCGGATCGTGGAGATGCCCGCGGGGCAGTGGGTGGATGTGGAGATTCCGCTTACCGGTATTGGCTACCATTTCGCGGCCGGGCACACGTTGCGGGTGGCGCTTTCCAGCGCTTACTGGCCGTGGATTTGGCCGGCGCGGGACAACGCCGGGGTGGAGGTGGATCTGGGGGCCTCCGCCCTGGTGGTGCCCGCCCGCCCGATGCGCCCCGGGGGAGAGCGCGATGCGCTCGATGATGCGGTGCGTTTCGCCGGGCCGGTCCAGCCCATTGGTTTGGATGTGACATACCCGGAAGCGGGGGCTGCCGGGGCGCGCCGCCCCGAACGCCTCATCGCCCGCGACGTGGTGAAGAAAGAAACGTTTATCCAGGTAGATCCGGCCTACGGGGGCACCCGGGTCTACCCGGACGGCCTCCACTACGACGAAGATTCCGTGGAACGCTACTGGATTTCCTGGGATGACCCGCTTTCGGCACGCACCGAAGCCGAATGGAAAATCGGGCTGGCCCGCCCGGATATCGGTTGGGAGGTTCGCCTGGAAGCCGATACCCGCATTCGCTGCGATGCGGAGAACTTCTACGTGCAATCGGTGGTCACCGCCTTCGATCACGAGGAGGAAATCTTCCACAAGGAGTGGGAGAGCACCGTGGACCGCACGGCGGCCTAGAGCGGTGCGGCGCGCTTGCGTTCGCGCGGCGCGGTTGCGTTCGGGGCGGCGGCGCGGCGTGGGGCGACGGCGCAGTTTCGCTTCGCCACGCGCCCCGGGTAGGGTGGATTCATGACGTATACAGTGGCGGATATCACCGCGGCCATGGACGAATTCTTCCCACCCGCATGCGCGGAAAGCTGGGACCGGGTCGGCCTGGTGGCCGGCCTGCCCAGCGACGAGGTGCGCAGCGTCGGTTTCGCCGTCGACCCGTGTGAAGCAACCGTGCAAGAAGCCTGCGAACGCGGGGCTGACCTCCTCATCACGCACCATCCGCTCTTTTTGCGGGGGACCTCCACCGTGGCGGGAACGTTCGCCAAGGGAAGATGGGTCACGCAGCTGGTGCGCGGGCGAGTCGCGCTTTTTAGCGCCCACACCAATGCGGATGTTGTGGCCTCCACCGCCGCACTCGCTCGGCTTCTGGACGTGGAGATTGAGGCGCCGCTGGATCCCGAATCCGGAATCGGCGGAGTGGGCAGCATCGCAGCCGTGCCTTTCGGGCAGCTGGTGGAACGGGTAGCGCAGGTGCTGCCGCATACTCCGGCCGGGGTGCTCGGAGCGGGCGATCCACAGCGGGTGGTGCGGCGCCTGGCCATCTGCTCCGGTTCGGGGGATTCACTATTGGCGGCCGCGAAAGCCGCGGGCGCGGATGCTTATCTCACCGCCGATTTGCGCCACCACCCGGCCACGGACCATATCTGGGACGGCGGCTGCGCACTCATCTGCGCCACCCACTGGGCCAGCGAATGGCCGGTGCTGGGGGAGATGGAGCAGCGTTTACGCGAACGCTTCCCGCAGCTGGATACGTATATTTCCGAGATTCCCACGGATGCCTGGAATATTGCGGTGCGCGGTTAAAGGTACGACGGCGCAGTGGGGTCGGCCGGGCCATCGGCACTGTGCGGGTGAGGTGGTGCGGGTGAGCTCGCTGCGCGGGGCCGGTTCTCCCGCATAGAATAGGGGAAGGCGCGCCGTGCGCCTTTCGTGCGAGTCGAAGGAGATCCACCCGATGAAAGCACCCCGTGCCGATCAACTTATCCTGCTTCAGGTTGCCGACTTGGACGCGCAGCTCAACCGCCTCGAGCGGGAAAATACCCAGCATCCACTGCGAGCTTCCTTGGGTAAACTCCTCAACGCGATTGCCGCGCGCGGACGGGAAAAAACCACGGCGGAAACGCAGTTGGAACAGGCGCGGGCGGAGTTAGCGAGCGTGGAGAAGACCAGTGCGGATTTGGCTCGCCAAGTAGCGGATAAAGAAGAAAAATATAATGCCGGCACCGGGCTGACCTCCCGCGATCTGCTCGTGCTGGAAGACGAAATGGCGGCGCTGCGCACCACCCTGGAAGAAACGTCGGAAAAGGAATTCGCTGCGCTTGAAGCTGTTGAAGGCGGCGAAGAGCGAGTACGAGAACTGGGCGCAGCTATCGATTCACTCCAAGAAAAAGTACTGGCCCAGCGCTCCGAACTGGAGGACGTGGTCGCGGACATCACCGCCTCTCAAGAAAAAATCCGTGCCCAGCGCGAGGAACTCTATGCACCGCTGGCAGAATCTCTCAAAAAAGTGTACGAACACTCGGTTGCTACCGGCGGCTACGCGGTTATGACCATGACGCCCAACGGCGCTACCGGGGCGGGAATCACACTTTCCCCGGTGGAAGTGGCACAAATCAAGGCGACCCCGGAAGATGAGATTTATCTTTCTGAGGATTACGACTGCATTATCGTCCCGATTGATTACGACGAAGCCTAGGCGGGCTTCCTTTTTCACGCCTGTACTTCGCATGTACGACAGATGCAGTACAGCTCGGAAAAACAACCCGTCCCCGCCAGAGCAATCGCCAGGCGGGGACGTCCGAAGTGCGCATTCGAAACCATGAGGGACACAGAGTGCGCATAAGAAACATGAAATCAGCTGAAAATGGTGTTCTTATGCGCACTCTGTGTCTTGCGGCGGTCGGTGCTAGCGCGTGGCGCGCTTACGGGAAGCGTAAGCCACCGCACCCGTTCCGGCGAGCATCAGCAGCAGAGCCGAACCCGCGATACCGCTGCTCTCCGCGCCGGTGCTCGGCAGCTGCGCCGCGGGTGCCGCGTGCTTGGCAACTGACTGCGGACCGCGGGCGACCGGGGCAGAAGGATCGGCATGCTTACCGCCCTGCGTTGAAGGATTCTGCGCCGAAGCGCCCGGTGTCGGTGTGCTCGGAGCCGCGGTTCCGGTTCCGGGCTGCTCTGGATTAGTCGGTTGTTCCGGTTGCGCCGGAGTTTCAGGAGCGCCCGGGGTGCCGGGTTGCACACCCGCACCCGGCCGCTCCGCTTCCTCAGCGGCGCACTTCTCCAGGAAAGTCCGCAGCGCCGCGATACGCGCATCAAGCGCGGCAAGATCATCCGCGGAACGCTTGACCGCCGCATCGGCCTCCGCGGCCTTCGCCGTCGCTTCCGCAAGTGCCGTGCCAGCTGCCGTATCCTGCTCGCGGGCCGCCGCCGCATCCGCCTCCGCGAGCGCTCCCGCACCGGCCAACGTGTCATATTCTGCCTGCAAACCGTCCAGCTTCGCGCCGGCCGCTTCCAGATCCTTCACCTTCTGGCGTGCGGCGTCACGTTCACCCTCAGCGGTCGTGACCGCCGCGGCGCTCTTCTCCGCCGCAGCCTTCGCCTTCTCAAGCTCCTGATCTGCGGCGCCCTTCGCGGCCTCCGCCTCCGCGAGTGCCCCGGCAGCTTGGGTCTGCTCCTGCTGTGCATCTTCACGCTTGAGTCGCAGATCATTCCACTTGGGTACGTGCACGGTCATGATCTGCTCGGAAAGTGCGGCGTGCTCGGCGGCTAGCTGCGTGGCTTTCTCCTGCGCGGCGGCGGTTTCCCGCTGGGCCGCGGCCAGGGTCTCATCCACCGGGCGGGTTGCTTCCGCGGCGGCCGCTTCCGCTGCGGCGAGGGCGGCCTTCGTCGTTTCTACCTGCTGCTGGGCCGCGGTGAGCGCCGCGTCCTTCTCCGTGAGAGCAGCGCGCTTCGCAGCCTCAGTCTCCACCGCTGCGGCGAGCTTCGCGGCGCTCTCCTGCGCGGCCTGCTGATTCGCAGCGTGAGCTGCCTCCAGCCCGGTCTTCTCGGTCTGCGCGGCATCGCGCTCCGCTTCCTTCGCTGGAACCTGGGTGGCCAGCTGATCCTTTTCCGCAGCCTTGGCAGTATAGGCCTCATTGGCCTGCGTGAAAGCCGCCTTCTTCGGGGCAGTTTCCGCCTTCTTCGCCTCCCATTCCTGCCGGTACTGCTCTACATCCTCCTCGGTGAAATTCTTCTTATCTCCGGCAGCGGCCTCGTACCAATCCCTTGCCTCGTCCTCGGCCGCCTGGGCTTCGTTGTAGGCAGCCTCGGCGTTATTCTTCGCCTGCTCCAGCCCGGGCAGCGCGGCCTCTACCTCGGCCTGGCGATTCTTCAGGTCGGTCACGGCGTTCTCAAGATCGCCGAGTTTCTGCGTGGCCTGCGCCAGCTTCGCCTCCGAGTCCTTGACCTTCGCCTGGGCGGCTTCGTCCTCGCCGCGCTTGACGGTCACATCGTTAGCGGCGGCGGTGGCTGCCTGCTGCGCTTCCTCCTTCGCGGCCTGAGCGGCGGGAAGGGCGGCAACAGCGTCGTCGTACCCGCGCTGCGCGGCGGCGACCTTTTCTGCTTCCCGCGTAACCACCTCGAAACGAGCATCCTGCGCCGCGCGTTCCTTCGCCTGCGCCGCAGCGAGATCCGCATCCGCCTGCTCCTTCTTCTCGGTCACCTCACGCAACTGCGCGGCGAGCTTCTCGCGTTCGGCATTGCCCGCGGCCTCGGCGGCCTGCGCCGCCTCCAGCTTCGCGCGCGCATCCTTCTCCGCCTGCGTCTTTGCGGCGAGATCCGCGTTCTTTTCGTCAAGAACGCGCTGCGCTTCCGTCACCGCCGCGCTGTCCTTGTCTTTTTGCGACGACGCCGCGCCTACCCGGCCCTCCGCTTCTTCGAGGGCGGTGCGGGCCGCGGGAAGCGCATCTTTCGCGGCTTGACCTTCCGCCTGGAAAGCATCGAGGGCGGCTTTCGCGCCATCGCGCGCCTCCGCGGCAGTCTGGGCAGCCTTCTCCGCCTCGCTCAATTTCGCGGCGGCCGCATCCTTGGCGGCCTGCGCTGCAGTTGCCGCTTCCTGAGCGGCGGCGAGTTCCTGTTGCGCCGTTTCCGAGGCCTTGAGCAGTGCCTCGCGTTCGGCCTTTGCTTCATCCACCGCGGCTTTCGCTTTGGGGGAATCCGTGCAGGAGGTAAAGGACGCGCCCGGGGTGGGGGAGCCGGCGGCCGGCTGGGCGTGGGCGGCCACGGTGCCCGCCATGGTAAGGGCGAGGGTGGTCACGGTAAGAGTACTGGCGAGTCGGGAGATGCGCTGTGTCATGGGGATCCTTCGCGAAGACGTGCAGTACTACCCGGAACGGCTAATCTGCAACTTTTGACCGTTTATAAAACAGCTAAAGTCTACGGGGAGAACTGTATATTCGTACATGACCTTTGGATAAATGTGGTGAGCCTCTATGGTGGGGCATATCCGCGGCTTGTGGGGTATCCGCGTTGTGTCGCATATCCGCTGCGCATGGTGGGTATTTGTGGCGTTCGATAGCTCGTGGTGTAGTCACGCAGCGTTGCGGAGAGAGGTGCGGGAGCCGACCCTCACGCAAAGTCGGCCCCCGCAGCCATTACCTACTAACAGAGAAAACGCGCGAAACGTCGCTGTTTTGCCTGTTGCTTGGATTCTAAGCAGGTTTAATATTTATGAGCAAGGGATCCTCAAATGCTTAACAATCGCTGCTGTGGCGCCGGGAACGGCTTGCCTTACTTTCCTGCGCTTTCAGGTCTTCTCATGTGAGCAAGGAAACAATATTGCATAATTACTCATGGTAATCGATGGGGGAGATGCATTCAGAAACGGCATTCTTAGATGCTGCCGAAACCCCGATCAGAACCCTGATCGGAATCCAGGGGTGACCGCCGCACACCGTATAGCGGCACGCGCGCACCGTAGGGTTGCCCACCGCGCGCCCGTAGGTCTGCTACCACGTGCCGGTAGGTCTGCTACCACGCGCCTGTCAGGCTGGTAGCATAAACGGGTCATGTTGGCCGGGCGGCCGCGCGGCGCGTATGCGCCTCGAGGAACGTCCGGGCTCCGTAGAGGACGGTGGTGGGTAACGCCCACCCGGGGTGACCCGCGGGAAAGCGCAACAGAAAGTAAACCGCCGCAAGGTAAGGGTGAAAGGGTGGTGTAAGAGACCACCGCGTGCCGGGTGACCGGCATGGCACGGCAAGCCCCACCGGGAGCAAGATCAGACAGTGCCCCGCAAGGCTCCTCGTCTAGGGCACGGGTGGATTGCTAGAGTGCGTCAGCAATGGCGCACGTAGATGGATGGTCGCCGCCGCGTAAGCGGTACAGAACCCGGCGTATAGGCCAAGATGACAGTGGGGGCGGATTTTCGGATCCGCCCCCCACGCGTCTATCAGCTCCGCCGTAGCTAGCGCCGTACCCAGCCCCGCGGCCAGCCGTGGCCCTCCGTGTCTCCCCGCCTAGAGCCGCAGCCCGAGATTCGGATCGGAGGGCAGCGTGAGGATTTCCGGTCCGCTTTCCCGCACTACGATGGTGTGCTCGAATTGGGCGGTGCGCCCGCGATCCTTGGTCACAACGGTCCAGTCATCATCCCAGATCTCATAGTCGATAGTTCCCAGGGTCACCATGGGCTCGACCGTAAAGACCATATTCTCTTCGATAGTTTCCCCGTGCAAAGGTGCGGCGTCGTAATGAGGAATAATAAGGCCGGAATGGAAAGCTTCGCCTACACCGTGCCCGGTGAAATCGCGGACGTCCCCGTAATCGAAACGCTTGGTGTAAGACTCGATGACCCGCCCGATCACATTGACCTGACGCCCGGGGCGTGCCGCTTTAATGCCGCGCAGGGTGGCGGTGGCGGTGCGTTCGATGAGGAGGCGGGATTCTTCGTCGATCTCGCCCACGCCGAAGGTGGCATTGGTATCCCCGTGTACGCCGTCCTTATAGGCCGTGACATCCAGATTAATAATGTCGCCCTCGCGTAGTACCTGGTCATCGGGGATGCCGTGGCAGATAACCTCGTTCACGGAGGTGCAGATCGACTTGGGGAAACCCATATAGCCCAGGCAGGAAGGGTAAGCCCCGTTATCGATCATGTACTCGTGCGCGATGCGGTCCAGCTCATCGGTGCTCACGCCCGGGCGGATCGCTTTGGCGGCCTCGTACATGGCATCCGCGGCAATGGTTCCCGCCACCCGAATCCGCTCAATCGTCTCCTCGGTTTTCACATCCGAGGCGGTGATCACTTCCGGCCCGTCATGGAACATGTATTCGGGGCGTTCAATGGAAGCCGGAACTTTACGGCGCGGCGAAATCTTTCCGGGACGCGCCGTACCGAGCGGCGCACGTGCTGCAAGACTCATAGCCACCATTGTAGTGGCTTAGAAACTGTGCTCCTTATCGGGGAATTCCCGGCCCTTGACGGCCGTGCGGAAAGCGGTGACCGCGTTGCTCAGCGCCGCACCCACCTCGCCGAAACGCTTGGCGTAGGAGGGTTGCCATTCGGTCATCCCGGCCATATCCGGCCAGACCAGCAGCTGCCCGGAGGTGCGATATCCGGCCCCGATGCCGAGGGTGGGAACCGAAAGAATCTCGGTAATTTTCGCTCCGAGTTTCCCGGGTACCATTTCGACGACGACGGCAATAGCTCCGGCCTTCTCCAGCGAGACCGCGTCATCAATAATGGCCTCGCTTTCTTCTTCATCCCGGCCCTGGACCCGCGGGCCACCCAGGGCGGCATCCGCGTGGGGGCGATAACCCACGTGGGCCACCACGTTAATCCCGGCTTTGGTGAGGGCTTCGACGGTGGGGGCGAAAGCTTCCCCGCCTTCCAGTTTCACCGCGTCCGCCCCGGCCCGCACCAGGCGGATGGCGGTGCGGATAGCCTGCGCGGGGCTTTCTTCGTAAGTGCCCATGGGCATATCGGCAATAATAAAAGCCCGGGTGGTGCCGCGCATGACGGCGCTGGTGGCTCGCTCAATATCTTCTAGGGTGACCTGGATAGTGGAGGAGAATCCCAGGGCGGTATTGCCGATGGAATCGCCCACCACCAAAATATCGATTCCGGCCGCGTCCAAGATCCGCGCTGTTAGAGCGTCATAGCAGGTGAGTGCCGTGAGCACCTCTCCGTTAGCGACCATCTCATTCAGGTGCTGCACCCGAATTCGTGCCGGTGAGAACTCCGTCATGATTACCTCCCGATATCTATGGCTTAGAGTACTAGGTCACGCGCGCCGGTGCATCATCGCGCCCGCGGTGGAACGTTGACGCTGCGCGGCGTTACGTGCCGGCCGCTAGCACGGTGCTGCGCACTCCGATTTAGAATCCAGGCGCACGTACCGCGGGCCTGCTGGCACGGTACGCTAGGTGCGAGGAGGTGACTGTGGAACCCTTGCTTGAGCTGGTGTCCATGAACGCACTGGAATTCTGGTTGGCCTTAGGGATCGGGGTGACTGCCCTGGTCATTATGTGCTTGGCGCTCATCCCCAGTCGGGAATACGCCGATCTGCCGCGCGGGGTATATCCGCGTGAACCGGCCGGGATGACCGGCCATAATTACCGGCGGCGCCGCCCGCATACTCGCCCGCCGGTACGCACTATTCCGCCGGAGATGCCCGCCGCCCTCGGGGCTTTTATGCACCGCCACTACGCCGCGGACGATGCCGCCATCACCACTCTCCTCGACCTGGCCGCCCGCGGATTCCTCACCATTGACTTCTTCCGGGATCCGGCCCTGCGCGGCCAAATGATCACCATCTCTCTCACCGAAGCCGATACGTCCACCCTCGAACCTTTCGAGGCCCGTTTCCTGGCCGCCCTGGCCTCCCCGGAAAGCGCCGAATCGGCAGCATTCCGGGAATCCGAACCCTTTGATGACCGCTCCTACCGCACCGCGATGGAAAACGCCGGGCTGCCGGCCGCCTCCCGCCCGGTGCTGCGAGTGCAGGGATTCTCCACCCGCCTCGCCCTCGCCATCGCGCGCGATAGCAAAACGGAAGTGGTTTCCCGGCGCGGCTGGTACCACCACGGGCGCGAATTGGTGGGTTCGCTGGCCGCCGTGCTTTTCTTCGGAGGTATCGCGCTCACGGGCTTGGCTTTTATCGGGGCCCTGGCTTTCCAGCTGTCCTGGTACTGGCTCATCGTGGGTGGCTGGCTGGTGTTCTGCGGATTCGTTGGGCTCCTCAACTTTTCTTCCCTCACCCCGAACGGGGTGGTGGCCTCCGATCAGGTGGAAGGCTTCCGGCGTTTCCTCACCGCGGCGCCCCGTTTCGCCGGGGTGAGCGCGGAGGTCCTCGCTTCCTACGTGGGCTGGGCCTACGGCCTGGAATGCGCCGATGAATGGGTTCGTTCCCTCGAGCGAATTAACTCGCGGGATATGCGCGACGTCGGCGCTGCCCTCCCGTGGCTGCACCTGGCCGGAGAAGACATCACAAACTGGTACCAGCTACGCGAAGCCCTGAGCGTTCTGGAAACCCGGTTCCGTTCCCACCCGCTCGCCCACGATCTTCCGCATGCACGGCGGCGCCACCTGCGGCGTTTCGTACGCGGATTACTCCCCGTTTCCACTCGCACGCACACATAACGAGGTCTCGCCCGCAACTAACGGACCGCGCCCGAACGCATAACCGAATTCGCCGGAACTAACGGACCCTCCCCGAAAAACACGGAAAGATGAAGCGCCATGGATGACCAGCAAGAACACGTCCTTCGCACCATAAGTGACCGCGGTATCCGCTACGTGCGGCTGTGGTTCACCGATATCGTCGGCACCCTCAAATCCGTGGCGGTGGCTCCCGTGGAGCTCGATAACGCCTTCGCGGAGGGCGTCGGCTTCGACGGCTCGGCCATCCAAGGCCTCACGCGCGTGTATGAATCCGATATGATTGCGCGCCCGGATGCCTCGACCTTTGCGGTCTTGCGTGGCGTGGATGGGAGCGACGACGCCGCCTTCATGTTCTGCGACATCCTCACCCGCGAAGGTGAACCGGCCCGCTCCGACCCGCGGGCTATCCTCCAGCGCACCCTGCGCCGCTGCGAGGACCTGGGCTTCACCGCCTACGCCCACCCGGAAGTGGAGTTCTACCTCTTCCAGCCGGGAGCCAGCGACGATGAAGAACCCACCCCGATTGATTCGGCCTCCTATTTCGATTACGTGACCCGCTCGGTGGCCCATAATTTCCGGCGCGATGTGATCCTCTCCCTGGAAGACGTAGGCATCAGCGTGGAATTTTCCCACCACGAAATCGGCCCGGGCCAGCAGGAAGTGGATCTGCGCTACGCCGACTGCCTGACGATGGCCGATAGCATTATGGCCGCTCGCGTCATTATTAAAGAAGTGGCACTGCGCCACGGGGTGGAAGCGTCCTTCATGCCCAAACCCCTGGCGCACTGGCCCGGTTCGGCCATGCACACCCACTTCTCACTTTTCGAAGGCGAAACAAATGCCTTCCACGACCCGCGCGGCCAATTCGGGATGTCGGTCACGGCGCGGCGCTTCCTGGCCGGGCTCATGCGCCACGCCCGCGAAATCACCGCGGTGACCAACCAGCATGTTAATTCCTATAAGCGGCTGTGGGGCGGCGGGGAAGCCCCGCCCTACGTGTGCTGGGGGCCGCGCAACCAATCGGCCCTCGTGCGGGTGCCCGAATACAAGCCCACCAAACCACAATCCGCGCGCCTGGAATACCGCGCCCTGGATACCGCCGCCAATCCCTACCTGGCTTTCGCGGTCGTGCTGGGCGCGGGCCTGGCCGGAATCGAAGGAAAATACGATCTTTCCGACCCGGCCGATACGGATGTCCTCCTCCTCACCGATATGGAACGTTCCGTGCTCGGTATCGAATCCCTGCCCGGGAGCCTGGATAGCGCGCTCAAACTCATGGAAAGCTCCGACCTGGTTGCCGAGATCCTGGGCGAGGACGCCTTCGATTACTTTCTGCGTGATAAACGCGCCGAATGGGCCGAATACCGCGCCCAGGTCACCCCGCTGGAACGCGCGCGTTTCCGGGCTGATCGCTAGGGCTGCGGGGAGCGGGTATGCGACGTCTCACCCTCGCCCAGCGGGCCCGGCGCTGCGGATTCACGGCCCCCGAACGCGCCGCCGCGGAGCTGGAGGCCGGCGCCTGGCAGCCGGAAGATTTCGCGCAAGCAGCGGATCCGGACCGGGCGCTTGCGGCCTGCGCGCGGCTCGGCTTAAACCGGCGGGAGGGTGTAGGGAACGACGACGCAGCCCGGCCACGCCTGCTCGCCGTGCTCGGGCTCTCCACCGCGCTGGCCGATCACCTGGCGCGCCACCCCCAAGCCGCCCGGGAACTATGCGGGACCGCCGAAGAAGCCGAAGCACGCGCCCTGCTGAGCGAGGCGGATGAACGTGCGGCCATGCGCGCCGCCCTGGCCCCTTGGCTTGCGGGCATCGGGGAGGGGGACGGAACGGAGGCCGGAACCGATACCGGTAACAATTCACACGAGGCGCCCGGGAGCGATTCGCGTGAGAACCGCAGTGACCTCCAGGATGTTATTGCCGCGCTGCGCGCCCACTACTACACCCGCATCCTCACCCTGGCCGGCTGGGACCTCACCCTGCCCGATCCTGCTGCTCGCTTGCCCGAGGTAGCTGCCACCCTCTCCAACCTGGCCTGCGCCGCCCTGGAAGGCGCCCTCCAACTCGCCCGCACCCGGGTACCCGATGCCAACGCCGTCGATTTCACGATTATCGCGCTCGGGAAAACCGGGGGAGGGGAACTCAATTACGCCTCCGATGTGGACGTTGTCTATATCACCGAACCGCGCCCGGGAGTTAGCGAAGCACGAGCCCTCGAGATCGGCACCGCGCTGGCGACCACCCTCGCCGGATACATCAGCGCACCCGGCCCCGAAAGCGCCCTGTGGACCATTGACACCGCGCTGCGCCCCGAAGGCGGAACCGGCCCCCTGGTGCGTACCCTCGCCTCCCACCTGGACTACTACGCCACCTGGGCCCAAAGCTGGGAATTCCAAGCCCTCCTCAAAGCCCGCGTGGCCGCCGGCAACCGCGAACTCGGCGATAACTACCTGCGCGCCACCGCCCCGCTCGTCTGGAACGCCGCCTCCCGGGACAACTTCGTGACCGACGCCCGGGCCATGCGCGCCCGCGTGGAAGCCCATATCCCCACCGCCCAACGCGAACGCCATATCAAATTAGGGGCGGGCGGCCTGCGCGACGTCGAATTCACCGTCCAGCTCCTCCAGCTCGTGCACGGGCGCGTGGACACCACCATCCGCTCGGCCACCACCACCACGGCGCTCGCGAGCCTCTCCGAAGGCGGGTACATTTCCCGCCCCGATGCTGCCCGCCTCGACCACCACTACCGCTGGCTGCGCTGCCTAGAACACCGCGCCCAACTGGTGCGGCTGCGTCGGGCCGCCGTGCTTCCCACCCGCGAAGACGACCTGCGCCGCCTAGCCCGCTCCCTCGGCCTGCCCGATGCCGCGGCCCTCACCGACACTTTCGCGCAGGTACGCCGGGAGGTGCGCGAACTTCACCAAGATATTTTCTACCGGCCCCTCCTTCCCGCCGCCGCGCAGCTAGCCGCCGATGATATTTCCCTCGCCCCCGAAGCCGCCCGCATCCGCCTGGCCAGTATCGGCTACCGTGACCCGGCCGGCGCACTACGCCATATCAGCGCCCTCACGGAAGGCACCAGTCGGCGCGCCGCCATCGCCCGCCAGCTCTTGCCCGTCATGCTCGGGTGGTTCGCCGAAGGCCCCGAACCGGATGCCGGCCTGCTTGCTTTCCGGGTGCTCTCCGAAAAAATGGGGGCCACCTCCTGGTATATGCGCACCCTGCGCGATGGCGGGCCCGTCGCCCACCGCCTCGCCCTCATCCTTTCCCGTTCGCGTTTCCTGGCCCGCGATATCCCCGAACTACCCGAATCCATTGCATGGTTGGGCGACGACGCCGAGCTGGCCCCGCGCAGCGCCGCCGCGCTGCGCGGGGAGCTGGACGCGCTCCTCGAGCGACGCAGCCAGCCGGAGGAGATCGCCGGGGCGGGCCGGTGGTTGCGCTGGCGGGAAGTGCTGCGCACCGCCATGGCTCAGGCCCTCGGGCTGCTCGGGCCCGAAGAGGTGGCGGGCGCGGTGAGTAACGCCGTGGAATGCGCGGTGGAAGCGGGGGTACGCGCCGCCAGGTGCGCCGTCGTCGCCGAAAAAAACGAGGCGGATGGCTCGCATCCCGATTTTTCTTTTGCGGTGATCGGGTTGGGGAGCCTGGGCGGGCGCGAATGCGGCTACACCTCCGATGCGGATGTGATGTTCGTGTGGGACGGGCCGGAGGAAGCCGCCGGGGATGCCGATGCGCTGGCGCGTGCTTTTATGCGCCTGGAACAGGAGGTGGGCGGGGCGCCGCCGCTGGCTGTGGATGCTGATATGCGCCCGGAGGGCCGCAGCGGGGTGCTCGCACGCAGCTTGGATTCCTACGGGGAGTATTACCGCAGCTGGGCTGAGCCCTGGGAATTCCAGGCGTTGCTGCGGGCCCGCGTGGTGGGTGGGGACCGCGAACTCGGGGAACGTTTCCTTGAGCTCATCGCCCCGCTGCGCTACCCGGCGCACTGGGATGAGGCGCGGCGCACCGCCATTCGGCTCATGAAAATCCGGGTGGAAAAAGAACGAATCCCCGGGGGAGTGGCTCCGGCCTCCCATCTCAAACTCGGGCCGGGCGGAAGCGCGGATGTGGAGTGGACCGCGCAGCTTCTCCAGCTCGAGCACGCCGCGGCCTGCCCGCAACTCCGGGTCACCGGAACGGGGGAGGCGCTGCGGGCGGCCGGCGCTGCCGGGCTGATCACCGCGGAAGAGGAACACGCCCTCGTGGCGGGCTGGCAGGCTGCCAGCGCGCTGCGCCAGGCCGCTTTTGTGGCGACGGGCCGCACCGGGAGCGCCGCCCAGGTCATTCCGCGTGATCCACGCGAGCGCGAGCGCATGGCCGCGATCCTGGGCGCCGAGCACGCCAGCGATATCCTCGACCGGCGCGCCCGGGCCGCGCGGCATGCCCGCGCCGCCGTGGAACACGTATTTTACGGGCGCGGCTAGCCCGCGCCCCGCGCACTGCGACCAGGCCGCCGCGGGCCGCGTCGCCTATGTGCAAGGAGCCCGGGTGCTGTGGGCAGCTGCGGCCAGTGCGAAACGCCCTGGCCTCGCACCTGTTTAGAGCGTGTAGTACAGCTCGAATTCGTACGGGTGGGGGCGGGCCCGCAGCGGGGTGACCTCCGCATCCATCTTGTACTTGATCCAGGTGGCGATGAAGTCCTCGGTGAATACATCGCCCTCGAGGAGGAAATCGTGATCGGCTTCCAGCTCGGCCAAGGCCGCATCGAGGGACGCCGGAATCGTCTCAATATCCGCGTATTCTTCCGGTGGCAGCTCGTAAATATCCTTATCGATGGGGGCTGGCGGCTCAATCCGGTTGCGGATACCGTCCAGGCCCGCCATGAGCTCCGCGGAGAAAGCTAGATAGGGATTAGCGGTCGGGTCGGGAACCCGGAATTCAATACGCTTGGCGGCCGGGGAATTCCCGCTCAACGGAATCCGGATCGCGGCCGAACGGTTACGCGCCGAATACACCAAATTGATGGGCGCCTCAAAACCAGGAACCAGGCGGCGGTAGGAATTCACGGACGGATTAGTAAAGGCCGCGAGCGCCTTGCCGTGGGCCAGCAAACCACCCACGTACCAGCGCGCCAGGTCCGATAGCTGCCCGTAGCCGCGCGGATCGTGGAAAAGCGGCTGCCCATCCTTCCACAGCGACATGTGGCAGTGCATCCCCGAGCCGGCCGAATCGAAAAGCGGCTTGGGCATGAACGTGGCAGTTTTCCCGCACACATCGGCAGCTCGGCGAATGACGTACTTGAATTTCATGAGGTCGTCCGCCGCGGCGCGCAAAGAATTGAAGCGATAGTTGATTTCTTGCTGGCCGCCCGAGCCCACTTCGTGATGGGCACGTTCCACATCCAGACCCACCTGCGCCAAATACTGGCACATGAGGTCACGCACATCCTCATTCGCGTCCACCGGCGCCACCGGGAAATAGCCCTGCTGGTGGGGAATCTTGTAGCCGGTATTCCCGCCCGGCTCCAAGCGGTTCGAATTCCAGGAGCCCTCATTGGAATCAATCACATACATGGAATGATTGACAGTGGTGTCATAGCGCACGTCGTCGAATAAATAAAACTCGGCTTCCGCACCCACCGAAATCGTGTCCGCAATACCCGTGGAACGCAAGTACGCCTCGGCGCGCTCGGCAACGTTGCGCGGATCGCGCGCGAAAGGCTCATCGGTGTAGGGATCCACCACATTGAAATTCATGACGAGGGTGGGTTCGGAACGGAACGGATCCACAAAAGCGGTGGACACGTCCGGAAGTAGTTTCATATCCGATTCGTGAATCGAGGTGAAACCGCGGATCGAGGAGCCATCAAACATATAGCCCTCGTTCATTTTTTCGGCGGTTGCCTGGGTGGCGGGCACCGTGAAATGCTGCATCACGCCGGGCAGGTCACAGAAGCGAATATCAAGAAATTCGATCTCGTTTTCCGCGATAAACTCGGCAGCTTCGGCGACACTTGTGAACATGCGGACTCCTCCCGGCGCGCGGCGCGGCTAGCGGTGCGGTTACCCCATGTAGTTTAGCGTGCTGCCCCCGGCTCAAAAAACCTCCGGGCGTGCCTCCGCCCGGAGAACTCACGTGGAATTCCCCGGGCGGATACTACATATGTACGACGACGGCGCGGCCTACTGGCCGCGCAGGGCCCGTCGATTAGCGCGAATATTAGTGGGATCAATTCCCTTGGGGATATTGAGTGCCTTATTCCCAAGAGCTTCGAGGCGCTGGGCCAGGGCAGAAACTTCCTGGGCGGAAATTTCCTTCTTGAGCTTCTTAATGGCCTTTTCGATCTTGGCCAGCGGGACTTGCCCTTCGCCATTGCCCATGAAAATGGCGTGCACCGGGGCATTCGGAGCTACCCGGCGGATGGCGCGGCGCTCATCATCAACGAGCTTGCGGGTACGTGAGATGGGGCCTTCGGCAACCAGAACCACGCCGGGGCGCCCGATGAGGCGGAAAACGAAATCCTGGTGGCGGGCGTTGAAACGCACCGGTTCGGTTTGCTTGACCCACGAGCCGCGTAGCGAATCGAGAATCGCGGAGGTGGCTCCCGGCATGCCGTCCAGCTGCGCGTAGCTAGCCGAGCGCACCGCCCGGGTGAGAAGCAGCATGGGAAGCAGGAGCATGAGGAGGATCCCGAAAACGGTCCACGCGATCCAGCTCTTGGTGAGGAAACCGAGGAGAATACCAATTCCCAGGCCCGCGAGCCCGGCCAGGGCAAGCCACCAGCCCAGATGCTTGTAGGTGCGCTTCGCGATGGTGAATGCGTCACGCAGAGTCTTGAAAAAGCCCGGCTTCTTCTTCGCGCCCTTGTTCTTATCCTGTGCCATCTGATTCCTTTTAGATCCTTCTCGATAGTCCCCGTCGATTCTAGACGATAGCGCCGGCTTTGTTGAGCGTCTGGCCCAATCTCACGCTGGCGGACCGTTCGGGGGTGCGGTGGGGAGCTTGAGTTCTAGTGGTGGTTGCAACGCCTAGGTCTGGAAGGACTGTCCCTTGGTGTTGTACGAATATGCTGGAATAAGCTACGCCACCCGATCCGAGATGTGTGCCGCAAGGCGTGAGCGGCTTGTGGATAACGACGTAGTGGCGGGCCTGCCTGTGGATGGCTTCTGGACGAGATGGGCCGGCGGTGGTGAAGTACGCCTATGGCAGGCACAGTGATGAAGCGGCGCGGGGCACGCGGGGCACGTGGCGTAGGCGGGGTAAGCGGAGCTAGCGACGGGCGGGTGGCTATGTTGGTGCGCCTGTGCGTCCTCGGGATGGTGGCAGGTGTACTGGTAGGAATGGCGCTGGGCGCGCTGGTACCCACGGTGAACAAGGCCCCCGCGGATCCGGTGCGGGGAGAAGACTCGGGGTACGGCGATGGCGCGGTGCCTGGCGAGGACGCGGCGCCTGGCGAGGGCGCGGTGCCTGGCGACCGTTCGGTACCCGGCGAGCGCCCGGTGTCTAGCGCTGGCGCAGATCTCGCGTCGGAGCCGGATGCTGTGGCGGTGGCTCGCCAGCTGGTGGCGGCGCGCGATGCCGCTATTAGTGCGGGTGATATAGCGGCGCTGAGCGCCTTGAGCGTGCCGGAAGGTGAAGCAGCGGCAGCCGATGCGAAGTTGCGTAGCGTACTGGAGAACACTCCGGTAGCGCATGTGGAAACCGAGGTGCGGGAAGCTTTCTGGGTGGGGGAGAACCTTCTTGAAGTTGTCACGGTGCAGCGCAGTCTCGTTCTCGCCAGCGGGGAAACTATCGGGCCGCAACCGGAGCGGTGTGCGCGCTGGCAGCTGAGCCCGCAGCCGTGGCGGATCGTGGCGGTTCATCCGTGCCCGTAAAGGCGGCCGCCGGCGAGGGCCCATCAACCGAGGTTCCATCAACCGAACCTCAGGAGTCACACCAGCACCTGGGGAGGGGCTATATGTTTTCCGGGATGTACTTCGCATGTACGACATCGGCAGTACATCCCGGAAAACACACCCCGCCCCGCCGGCCACGGGGCAGCGATGCTCCAGCGAGGCAACAAAACGGGCATTCTGGACACTGCGTCCCACAGAATGGGCATAAGGAACATAAAACCGGCTGAAAACGGTGCTCTCACACCCACTTTGTTTTCCGGGCCAAGCGGGCGGCCTAAGCAGGGCGCAAACCGTAACCATTATATCTATACATGTTATAGTAGCCATATTTTTCACAACTACTTGACACCGACCGCCTGACAATAAAGCAGGGAAAAACTGTCACCCACGTACACTCTGTTGGCCCACGCAATTCCTACTTGCCCCCAGGGGTATACAAGCAGAGACCGGTCCGCGAAGGTGCTCGCAAAATGCAACCTCCCGGTGTTGGCACCGGCAAATAGCAACACCACAACACCAGGGTTCACAGAATGTAAGCTCCCGGCGCGGAAGCTCTCAAAAAGCAACGCCTCGACACGGAGGAGCGACAGGATGCAACGCCCAGAGCCAGGAGCGCACAAAAAGCAACACCAGTGCACGATTCGGAAAAGTTAATGTAGCTGTGGTTGCTTTTTGTGGACAGTACGCGCCGAAGCCCACCGCGCCGGTCGCCCGTACACTCTGTTTTCGGATCCGGTTCGTTGCGGTACCGGGTCGGACCCGCGCCACCGGCACGCCGCCACTAGCAACAATTTTGGCTATTAACCCGGCTATTAACCCGAAAACTCCCCGGTATCCGGAATGCCAGATAGCACTACCGGAACCGGGGAGCTTCCCGTTCGCGCGATCACGCACGCGGCTGAGGTTGTGTCACCGAGTTACGTAGCAGCCTAGGCGTACTGCGTAACCCAGAGGAACCAAGGTTCTTAGTTCTTTAGTTCCTTAGAACGCACCCTCGAAATCAGCTTCTTCCAAGCGGGCCTTGAATTCCTTGAGGAATCGGCCGGCATCTGCGCCGTCGACTAAACGGTGATCGTAGGTGATCGCCGGGTAGAGGTAGGAACGAATACCGATGGATTCATTGCCGTCCGCGTCCTTGACGATGCCGGGTTCGCGCATAATCGCGCCGATACCCAGGATGGCCACCTCGGGCTGGTTGATGACCGGGGTGTCAAACATGACGCCGTTCGAGCCGGTATTTGTAATAGTGAAGGTACCGCCGGTGAGGTCATCGACAGCTGCTTCGCCATTGCGCACCTTGGCCGCGCCGGTGTTGATCGCCCGGGCCAGGCCGGCGATATTGAGATCGCCCGCGTTCTTGATAACCGGAACAAACAGGCCCTTCGGGGTATCCACCGCGATGCCGATATTCTCGTAATCGAAGTACTCCACCTCATTGTCCTTGATGGTGGCGTTGAGCTTCGGGTGGTTCTTCAGGGTATCGATGGCGGCCTTGACGAAGAAGGGCAGGTAGGTCAGCTTGGTGCCTTCACGTTCGGCGAAAGCAGCCTTATTGGCTTCCCGAAGCTTGACAATCTTCGTGACATCCACCTTGATCACGGTGGTTAGCTGCGCCGAAATCTGGAGGGATTCAACCATGCGCTTAGCGATGGTCTGGCGCAGGCGCGTCATCTTCGCGGTGGTACCGCGCAGCTGAGCTGCCTCAGCAGACGGCGCGCTCGGCACAGACTTCTTCGCCGCGGCGGGCGCGGGTGCAGCGGCAGGGGCAGCCTGGGAAGCAGCGGCCTGGGCACGCGCGGCTTCTTCCGCAGCCTTCTTCGCGGCCGCGGCTGCCGCTTCCACATCCTGGCGGCGAATACGCCCGCCCACACCGGAGCCCTTAACTCCGGACAGATCCACATCCAAATCCTTAGCGAGCTTGCGCACAATCGGAGTGATATAGGCATCCGGTTCGGAGAATCCGGTGCCGGCATCAGCCGCATCCAGATCCGGCGTGCGCGCTTGGTTTTCCTGCTGGGCCGGGGTGCCGTGCTGCGGGGTCCCGGAAGCCGGTTCTTGGACCGCTGCCACACTGGCTGGTGCTTCAGCCGGGGCCGCACCGGCGGCGGGAGCCGCGGGGGCGGGCGCGGCTGCGCCGTCGCCGATATAAGCGATGACGGTGCCTACCGCTACGGTTTCATCTTCCTGGACCACAATCTTCTGGATGATGCCGGCGGCCGGGGCCGGGACTTCCGAATCGACCTTGTCCGTGGAGACCTCCACGATGGGCTGGTCGGCTTCAACTTCATCGCCTTCGGCTACCAGCCACGAGGTGACGGTTCCCTCATTGACGGATTCGCCCAGGGCCGGCATCTTCACTTCCACACCGGTGGCAGCCGAGCCACCCTGCTGCGGAGCCGGCGCGGCAGGAGCAGCTGCCGGCGCAGGAGCGGCAGCAGCCGGAGCCGCTTCTTCCGCGTGCGCCGCATTGCTGGCGGGAGCTGCCGGAGCAGCCACGCCGGAGCCATCACCGATATAGGCGAGGATGGCACCTACCTCAACTTCTTCATCTTCCTGGACGAGGATCTGTTCGATCACGCCTTCCGCGGGGGAGGGGACTTCCGAATCGACCTTGTCTGTGGAGACTTCCACAATCGGCTCGTCGAGCGAAACAGTATCGCCCACCTGCTTGAGCCAGGCGGTCACGGTACCGGTGGTGACGGATTCGCCCAGGGCGGGCATCTTCAACGGTTCAGACATAGAGTTATCTCCCTCGATTTAGTGGTTGTGGAGCGGCTTGCCCGCGAGGACCAGTGCCGCTTCGCCGATTGCTTCGTTCTGGGTGGGGTGGGCGTGGATAAGACCATCGAAGTCCTGCGCGTAGGCTTCCCAGGCCACCATGAGTTCGCCTTCGCCAATCTGTTCGGACATGCGCGCCCCGATGGCGTGGAAGCCCACGATGGGACCATCCTTGACCGCAACCAGCTTGACGAAACCGGCCGCGCCCAGCATCTGGGACTTGCCGTTCCCGGTGAGGTTGAAGGTGGCAGTGGTGATATTTTCCTTGCCGTATTCTTCCTCAGCCTTATCCTGGTTGAGACCCACGGAGGCGATTTCCGGGGTGCAGAAGGTCACGCGCGGGATCTTCGTTTCGTCAATCACCTTGGGGTTGAGGCCCGCAATATCTTCGGCAACGAAAATGCCCTGGAGGAAACCGCGGTGTGCCAGCTGGAGGCCGGGCACAATATCGCCCACCGCGTAGATTCCATCAACGTTAGTGCGCAGGCGCTCATCGGTGAGCACGAAACCGCGATCCATCTTCACCCCGACTTCTTCGTAGCCGAGGTTTGCGGTGGCCGGACCGCGCCCGATAGCGATGAGCAGGTAATCCGCCTCGAATTCCTTGCCGTCCTGGGTGAAAACCTTGACGGAATGATCGGTTTGTTCGAGGTGATCAAACATGGTTCCGGTGGCGAATTTAATACCGCGCTTGCGGAACTGGCGTTCCAGATTCTTGGACACTTCCGCATCCTCATTGGGGACCAGGCGCGGCAGGCCCTCAATAATCTGGACTTCCGCACCGTAGGAGCGCCACGCGGAGGCGAATTCCACCCCGATGACCCCGCCGCCCAGCACGATCACGGATCCGGGGGCCTCACCCAGCTCCAGCGCTTCGGTGGAGGTGAGGACGCGGCCGGTGATCTCCTGGCCGATGGTCTTCGAGTAGGAACCGGAGGCCAGCACAATATGCTTGCCGCGGTAGTGCACGCCATTAGCTTCGATGGTGTCCTTCGCGACGAGCTTGCCCCAGCCCTGCACAATCTCCACGCCGCGCGAGGAGACCAGGCCGGTCAGGCCCTTGAACATCTTCTCGATCACGCCGTTCTTGTAGGCCTGCAAGGTGGGCATATCAATGCCCTCAAAGGAACCCTTCACGCCAATGGACGGGCCTTCGCGCATTTCATCGGCAACATCAGCGGCGTGCAGCAATGCTTTGGTGGGGATGCACCCGCGGTGCAAACAGGTACCGCCGAGCTTGTCAGCCTCAATAAGAGCAACGGTCAGGCCGAGCTGACCGGCACGAAGCGCGGCCGCGTAGCCGCCGCTGCCGCCACCGAGGATGACGACGTCGTACTCTTTCGTTTCTGCCACAGGATTTCCCTTCGCAATACAACATTTTGGAATGCGGTACAAGAGCCGCTATACCTATATTCTGCCATGCCGAGGTGTTATCTGGGACGCATCACGCTCCCAGCGAGGGTCGCTAAAATCACCGTATGGGTCTTTTTTCGCGTCGCTCCCGTTCCCGTGCTGCTCACGGCGGTGCTCGCCGTTCGGCAACGGCGAAACACTTCGCCGATTTCATCGAGACTCGCGCGGGGGTGGAAGCCTATTTTGAGGTGGAAACTCCGCGTGAGCCGGCAGCTCTTCTCCTCGTTGCTCGCACCGGGGAGTGGACCCGCCGGCGGGTGCCCGATCTGGCAGCCGGAGCGCAACTTGCCCGTGAACTGGGCATACCTTTCTACGAAATTAATCGCACCGGCTATCCCGAGTCGGTGCGCCGTTGGAACGCGGAGCACCGGCGCGCTTAAAGGTTTATGATGGTACGTCGTCTCCGCGGTCAGCTCCGCGAAGGAGGCGCACAGCCAGTGCAGGATTCTGGGAGGAGCCAGGTGAATAGTGAAATGATCCGAGACGAGAGGCGCACCGCCGTGGGCTGGCCTCTCTTCCTCCTCATTGCGCTGAGCCTGGGGGCCGCCATTTTTGTGTGGCGGGCCATTGTTGCGGGCACCGAAGATTTTCAGCTGGGCTATCCCGGGCGCATGACCACCACCCTGGTGGCGGCGCTTGTGTGGGTGCTGGCCTGCGCCGGTTCGCTCCATAACGGGCGGCGGATGCGCTGGGTGGCCACCACCTGCTGGAGCGCCAATATTGTGATGGCCGTGGTGGGCGTGGTCATCCCCGATCTTTTCCACCAGGTGAGTCCCTGGTATCAGGCCGGTGCCACCTATTATTACCTTCCCACCCTCGGGGCCATTGCCGGGCTGGCCTGGATTATGTGGTCCCGGCCAGCCAGCATCGCCCAGCGCAATCTGTAATCTCGCTAGCCCTTCGCTTTAGCCCTTTTAGCCCTTTTAGCCCTTCGCGGCGCGCTTCATTTCTTTCTTCGCTTCCCGCGCCTTCTTGAGATCCGCGGGAGTGCCGCCCTCGGGGTACTCACCGAATTTCACCATGGGGCGGGGCATGCGCCAGCGCCGCGGGGTAAACCCGCGTGACATCATCTGCCCGACCAGGCGATCCGGAGTCTTATCCTCCCCGTATTTGTATTCGACCAGGGTGCGCACCTGGCGGGCCCGCCACCACGATTCCAGGGCCATGAGCACCAGGATCGCGTAGCAGGTAATAACGAACACATTGAAGACCAACGGGAAGCGGGTGAGAGTGAAAACACCCGCGATCATAATGACGGCCAGGAAAAGCATGAGCGAGGAGAACTGGAAGCGCGAATCAAGAGCATCGCGCGCGAAAGCCCGCTGCACACCCGCGTGAGCGAGGGGCATATTCCGAATATCCCCCGTTTTCATCGCGGTTTGTTCGCGTTCCCAACGCTCGGAAGAACGGGCGCGTTCCTCGGCCTTGCGGGCCTTCTTTTCCTCGCGGGTCATCGAGGATTTATCAGAAATAATCGGCCGGCGGTGGCGCGCTTCCACGTCCTTACGCTTCGGGGTAGGGGCTCCCTTGCCCGGGGTATATCCCTTGGGAAGAGTGGGGGCGGGGGCTGCCTGTTCTTGCGCCTTTTCTAATGCCTCTTTCTTGCGGCCGAATGCCATCTCAACTCCTGCGTCGTCGCCAACTATGCCTTGAACGAGAATAGTCTAACCGTTCGCGCGCGGCCGCCCTGTCCATTACCCGCGCACACTACCGCAGCCCTTCACGCAAAGCCGGCCACCCACGGCCTGCGCCGTCGTTGTTCAGCACCCGCCGCGCCCGCGGGCGCGAACCCGGTACCCTAGGACGTATGAGTAGTGATCTTGTTGCGCGCGTGGATGAGGCCCTGCCCGTCCATCGCGCTTTGCTTGAGGACCTTGTTCGTATTCCTTCCGTTTCCGCCGATGCATTTGACCAGGCGAAGGTACGTGAATCCGCGGAATTCGTGGCGCGCATGGCCCGCGAACGCGGTTTCGACGTCGATATTATTGAATTGGAAACGCCCCAGGGGAAGGGCCGCCCGGCGATTCTCGCCCATAAGCACGTCGGCGATGATAAGCCCACCATTCTTCTTTACGCGCATCACGATGTGCAGCCGCAGGGCACCCTGGACGGCTGGGAATCCGATCCTTTCGAGCCGGTAGAAAAGAACGGGCGCCTGTACGGGCGCGGCACCGCCGATGATAAGGCGGGCGTGCTCGTCCACATGGCCGCGATCTCGGCCCTCGGCGATGACCTGGCCGTGAACGTCACCCTCTTCATCGAAGGTGAAGAAGAAATCGGTTCGCCTACCTTCCACGCTTTCCTGGAAACCTACCGGGATCGCCTCGAGGCCGATGCCATCGTGGTGGCTGATTCGGGCAACTGGAAGGTGGGGGTGCCCTCCCTGACCACCTCGCTGCGCGGTGTTGTGCGCCTGGGCGTGGAAGTGTCCACTCTCACCCACGGCGTGCATTCGGGCCAGTACGGCGGGCCCACCCTCGATGCGGTGACCGCCCTCGCGCGGATTATCGCCACCTTGCACGACGAGAACGGCGACGTTGCGGTTCCCGGCCTGGATGCGTGGGATGATGCCGACGTCGATTACGAAGAAGAGCACCTGCGCCGCGATGCCGCGATTCTGCCCGGCATGCAGCTCCTGGGCACCGGCTCCTTCAATTCGCGCATGTGGACGAAACCCTCCATCGCCGTGATCGGCATGGACGTGACCTCCACCGCGGAAGCTTCCAATACCGTGATTCCCTCCGCGCGGGCCTTCCTGTCCATGCGGGTGGCTCCCGGTCAGGATCCGCAGCGCGCCGGCGAACTGCTGGCCGAATACATCGAAGCGCAGGCGCCGTTCGGGGCCACCGTGGTGACCGAAGTCGCGGAAGCGGGGTCCGGTTTCAAGGCCGGGGAGGATACCCCCATCATGCATCTGGCCCGCGAGGCCCTCAGCGAAGCCTTCGGCCACGAATCGGTGGACATCGGCACCGGCGGGTCCATTCCCTTCATTTCCGACCTCGCGGAAGTCTTCCCGGAGGCGGAGATTCTGGTGACCGGCGTGGAAGATCCGGACGCGCGCGCTCACGCTCATAACGAATCCCTGCACCTGGGCGATTGGCGTAACGCTATTCTGGCGGAGGCGCTGCTCCTGGAGAAACTGGGCGCGGGCGAAAGCCGCTAAAGCGCGGATACGCGAAGGCCGCGGCGCACTCGCGCGGCGCGAACGGGATGAAGAAAGTGACATTGATGGGAAAGAAAATTCTTGCGGGCTGCACGGCGGCCTTGCTTGCGTGCAGCCTCGCGGCATGTTCGGGTGAGAACGACGGCGCAGCTAGCTCAACACCGGCTGCTTCGGAATCCGCAAGCGCTGAGGCAAGCGGCGCGGTGGAAAGCCCCGCCCCCGGGGAAGTCCCCGAGATCGTGTACTCGGAGGAGGGCATGCCGTCCCTGGGTGGCACGGCGCAGGCGCCGCTGCTGGAGTTCCCGAAGGGGGATGCTCCCGCGGATGTGCGGGTGCGGGTGCTTGAACAGGGCAGCGGCGCGGAACTTGGCGCCGATGCGGTGGCCAAGGTCAATTACGTGGGCCAAGTGTGGGGGAAGAATGAGCCTTTCGATTCTTCCTATTCGCGTAACGCTCCGGCCACATTCCCGCTCGCCCAGGTGATCCCGGGCTGGAGCCACACCCTGGCCAAGGCCCACGTGGGGGACAAGTTGATTTTGTCTATCCCGGCGAAGTGGGGCTACGGACCTTCGGGCGGTACCCAGGATGGCTCCATCGGGGCCACGGATACCATCGCGTTCTACGTGGAAATTCTGGATGCCTGGAACGCGAAGAGTGCGGGTGAGGCCGGTGCCACGGTGGAAACTGCCGCTGATGCCCTCCCGGTGGAATACAAGGGGGACTTGGGCCAGCCCATTACCGAGATCCGGGTGAAAGAGGGCGCGGAGGCTCCCGCGGAGCTCAAGGCCACGGTGATTGCCCGCGGCAGCGGGGCCCCGCTCCCGGAGAAGGGCACCTATGTGCTCCAGTTCGCGGCCGCGCAATGGGATAACGCCCACGCGGAAAACACCTGGGCGCCCACAACGGCGAACTATCCGGCCGGGCCGCGTTCGGTTCCGTCTACCCAGCAGATTTTCGCGCCCCTGGCCGGGGTGCCGGTGGGCTCGCGGGTTCTGCTGAGCGTGCCCAGTAAGGACAATCCGGCCCAGGCCATCGCTGTGGTGGTTGATATTCTTTCCGCGGTGTAGTTGCCAGGTAGTTTCTGGGTAGCCACCAGGTAGTTGCCGGATAGTTACCGGCTAGCTACCGGGTAGCTTCCGGCGGTTTCGGATAGGGTCGAAATTGGCCAGGATAACGTGAAGGGCGAGGTGCCTCTGTGAGGAGCCTCGCCCTTCGTGCTATTACTGAATAGCGCTAAATCGATTCGCGCCCGACTTATTTGCGAATGAGCAGGCCGGCGGCCTGCTCCTGGGCGGTTGCCAAACGCTGCCCGGCTTCTTCCCAATTGACGATATTCCAGATCGCCTTGACGTAATCGGCCTTGACGTTGAGGTAGTCAAGATAGAAGGCGTGCTCCCACATATCGAGCTGGAAAACGGGCAGCACCCCGGCGGGCACATTATTGGCCTGGTCATACATCTGGTAGATCACCAGTTTGCCGGCCACGGAATCGTAGCCAAGCACTGCCCAGCCCGAGCCTTGAATACCGGTGGCCACAGCCGTGAACTGCTTCTGGAAGGTAGCAAAATCACCGAAGGAATCCTTGATGGCTTCGGCAAGTTCGCCTTCCGGCTGCCCACCACCGTTGGGGGAGAGCAGGGTCCAGAAAATCGAGTGGTTAATATGACCGCCCAGATTGAAAGAAAAATCCTTCGTGTACTGGTTCACCGCCGCGAAATCGCCCTTCTCGCGAGCCTCGCTAAGGTTCTCCAGGGCTTTATTGGCGCCGTCAACGTAGGTCTTGTGGTGTTTATCGTGGTGGAGCTCCATGATCTTTCCGGAAATATACGGTTCGAGTGCCGCGTAATCGTAGGGAAGATCGGGGAGGGTGTAGGTTGCCATTCTCATACTCCAATTCTGGGCGGCATCGCGGTGCCGCCCTGTTGAGATATGTTCGGAATCTCCGAACAGTAATTGAATGTGAGCACCCCCAGTATATGTGGTGTCCGGCACATAGGTGGTGAGAATGGGGGAGGTTTAGCGCTCAGCCAAGCCGAGCGATTCTTCGGCGCCCGGGAAGGAAGCGGCGAAGCGGTGGGCGGAGGCGAGGGGCACCGCGAGGGGAACCTCGCCCTCAATGGCGAGCACTCGCGAGCGCGGATCGGCTAGCCATGCGGCCAGGAGTTGGGTTTCTTCCGGGTGGGAGTGCTCGGCGGTGCGGGCGGGAGCCGCGAGCAGGGGAATTGCGTGGCGGAGCGCTGCGGCATGTTCGGGAACATCGCGGGCTTCGCTGACCGTCGCGCTAGCAAGCAGCCTGCCGTAACTTGCGAGGATGATTTCCCAGTGGTCCTCTCGTTTAGATGCGGCGACGACGCAGCTTGCTCGCCACAGCGGAACCAACAATTCCCGCCGGTGTGCGGCGGTGAGGAGCGCCGAAAGCCGGTCGCGTTCCACTCCGGCTTCTTCGAAACGCTCCGCACCGGCCAGGCGGGCAATGCGGGCCATCTGGTGGTCCCATACTTCGGCAAGGGAGCCGGCCAACAGCCGCCGGGCGCGGGAGATCGCCACCGGGGCGGTGTTCACGGTGCCGCGCGGGGGTAGCGTGCAGGGCCTATGTGAAGCAAAATGGCACGGGCAATCGCTCAGATCCGCCTGGCGGGGCACGTTGAGGCCGGCGGGGTTGAGCCCGGCTTCATCCCCGATAAGTTCAGCGGCGCGCCGGGCAGCGCTGCGGGAACCAAAAGGCCCCAAGGAGTTCGCGACCTCCATTGCCGAACAGCCGCGCGTAATTTTCAGGCGCGCCACGGGCGTGGTATCCAAGCTGATCCAGGTGCGAGTTTGCGGGCGGCGCGAGCGGCGATTATAGGGCGGATCGAAGCGGGTGATATCGCGCAGCTCCACCACCCGTGCCTCCAGGAGAGTGGCGGTGGGGGTGGTTTCTACCCGGGTGGCCAGCTCTACCATTTCTGTCATGCGGCGGCGTTTTTCCGCGGCGGTGAAATACTGACGCACCCTCCGGTACATATTCCCCGAGCTGCCCACGTAGAGCACCTCATCATTCGGGCCGATAAAACGGTAGCTACCCGGGCCGTGCGGTACATGATCGGCGAGCACGGCGCGGCGGCGCCGGCGGGCCGGAACCGGATTGGATGCGGTGAGCAGGTCCTCAATATGGGTGACGCCGAGCGGGCCGAGCCGCCCGATCATCGCGTGGAGCACATCCACGGTGGCCCGCGCATCATCGAGGGCACGATGGCTTGGCTGCACCGCGACCCGGCAGTAGCCAGCCAGGGTGCTCAATTTATGGTTGGGGACTTCATCGCGGGTGAAAATACGCCGCGCCAGCCCGAGAGTATCGAGGACGCGCAACCGCGGCCACGCCACATCTATCGCTTCGCACGCCCCGCGCAAATGGGACATATCAAAGCGGGCATTATGAGCCACAAGCACCGGTGGCTCCGCCGCCCGGTTTCGGGCAGGCACTCTACTGCTAGAAGCGAGAGTTCCGCTGCCAGGGGCAGGTGCGCGACCGTCAAGCGCTGGGGCATCAGGCTCAAGAAAATCAAGAAAAGCAGGGAGAACCTCGCTGAGCGGGGGAGCGCTCACCGTCATCGCGGTAGTGATTCCGGTGAGCACGGTGATCTGGGCCGGAATCGGTACCCCGGGATTAATGAGAGAAGAGAACTCCTGCACCACTTCCCCGCCGCACACTTTCACCGCCCCTATTTCGGTGAGTGAATGCGCCCCGGGGCGCCCTCCGGTGGTTTCCACGTCCACCACCACGAAGGTCACTTCCTCCAGGGGAGTACCCAGATCCGCGAATTCCAACTGGCGGGGCAGCAACGGGCGGCCGGATCGATACACCTCAATAGGTTCAGTATCAATCCGGGTGTCAGGCCTCGGAATATGCCGTGCTGTCATGATTTTTACCCTAGCGCGGAGCTACGACATAAATTCGCGCGGAAGTAGCGCGCTACAGGCGGGCGCCGTCGTCGTACGGATCGGTATCTTCGCGGGCGGGTGCCGTCAAAATAATGGCGACCACCACGCCCACCAGTGCGCCTCCGGCCAAGATCCACGCGGTCAGGCGCGGCGCGGGCAGCAGCCCGATAAACATGAGCGCGCTGATGAGGACCAGCACCCCGGTGGCTACCCAGGCGAGACTGGCGTAGCGGTGGGCGGGGGCTTGGGGAACGTAGTATTCTTCGCGAGAGGCCGGATCGAAAGTGGCGTCGTCGTCGGAAAAATCTGAATCTTCCGGGGCCGGGGACCAATCGCGCGGGCCGGCCGCGCGCCCACCACTCAGCGCCCACGCGGCATCGGCGTACCGCGGGGAAGTATCCACCGGAGGTAGCGCCACCCCGCCACCGCGGGTGCTATCGATATTCGCGCCCACGCCTTCGGCTTCTAGCTCGCGCGCGATCTTGTCCCACTGCGCATCGAAGCTATTATCGGGGCGCTCGCCCGTAGGTCCTTCTCCCATGAAAGACACTATAGCGGCGGGTATAATCAACAGCGGAATAATCCCCCAATCAGAAACGGAAGGTTAACGATGACTGTCCGCCGCGTTGCGCTCTTGACCGCCGGAGGTTTCGCCCCGTGTTTGTCCTCGGCCGTGGGTGGCCTCATTGAGCGCTATACGGAAATTGCGCCCGATGTGGAAATTATTGCCTACCAGCATGGCTACCACGGGCTGCTCACCGGGAATTACATCACCATCGATAAAGAAGGGCGCGAACAGGCCCATATCCTGCACCGTTTCGGCGGTTCGCCCATCGGTAACTCCCGCGTCAAGCTGACCAATACCGAGGATCTGGTCAAGCGTGGCCTCGTGGAAGAAGGCGTGAACCCGCTGGAATTCGCCGCCCAGCGCCTCGTGGAAGATGGCGTGGATGTGCTCCACACCATCGGCGGTGATGATACGAATACTACCGCCGCGGATCTGGCTGCCTACCTGGAAGAAAACGGGCATCATCTCGTGGTGGTGGGTCTGCCCAAGACCATCGATAATGACATTATTCCGGTGCGCCAGTCCCTGGGTGCCTGGACCGCCGCGGAAGAAGCCTCGCTCTACGCCCAGCATATTATTGGCGAGCATCGCTCCAACCCGCGCATGCTCATCGTGCACGAAGTTATGGGGCGCAATTGCGGGTACCTCACCGCGCAGGCTTCCAAGTACTACCACGATTGGGTTCAGGAGCAGGAATGGGCTCCGGCACTGGGCCTGACCAAGGAACGCTGGGATGTACACGCCGTGTTCCTGCCCGAAATGGCGCTGGATATCAACGGCGAAGCCGAGCGCCTGAAGAAGATTATGGATGAGATTGGCAACGTCAATATCTTCCTTTCCGAAGGTGCGGGCGTGGATGAAATCGTGGCCGAAATGGAAGCCGCCGGCCAGGAAGTGCCGCGCGATCCCTTCGGGCACGTCCAGCTCGATAAGGTCAATCCGGGCCGCTGGTTCGCGGAGCAATTCGCGCAGAAGCTCGGCGCGGAAAAGGTCATGGTGCAAAAGTCCGGGTACTTCTCACGCGCCTGGCACGCCAATGCTGAGGACCTGCGCCTCATCAAGGGCATGGTGGATCTGGCCGTGCAGTGCGCCCTGGAAGGCAAGCCCGGCCTCATCGGCCACGATGAGGAAAACGGTAACGTCCTCACCAATATTGCTTTCCCGCGGGTGAAGGGCCACAAGGCTTTCGATATCACCCAGGATTGGTTCGTGGAGACCATGAAGGCCATCGGCCAGGAGGTCCGCCCGCACGCCTAATGCGGCTGCGCCGTGAGCCTGGACGGCCCGGCTGAACCGTATCCATACGTGATTGCTCGCCCCGTACCGGTTGACCTGGTGCGGGGCGAGTTTTTTGTGCGGAGCGCGCGCTGGTGCAGTTCGCGTTTTGCGGTGCCGTGCGTGGATGGTGCCGCGCGTGGATGGTGGCGCCGGGCGAGTTTTCGTGGCGCGCGCGTCTCATTGCTCCGACGCAATTCCGCCCGCGCGCTCGTTCCGGGCTAAAATTTCGATTATGTTTGAGGACGATACGCATAAAATTGCTGCGCTGGCCCACACCTGGCGCGAGAAGCCCGCTCTGCACCAGCCCCATTACGAGGATGAAGCAGAGCTCGCTGCGGTTATGCAGCGCTTGGCGAAAATGCCGCCCCTGGTTTTTGCGGGCGAATGCGATCGGCTCCGCGAAAGTATCGCGGCCGCGCAACGCGGTGAAGCTTTTGTCCTCATGGGTGGGGATTGCGCCGAATCTTTCGAGCAAATCACCGCGGATCGCATCCGCGCCAAGGTGCGTACCCTCCTGCAAATGTCGGTTATTTTGACCTACGGGGCTTCGGTGCCGGTGGTGAAAATTGGGCGGATGGCCGGCCAGTACTCCAAGCCGCGCTCTCAGGCCACCGAAACTATTGGGGATACCACCCTGCCCTCCTACCTGGGCGATTCCATTAACGGGCACGAATTCACGGCCGCGGCGCGCCGCCACGATCCGCACCGCTTAGAGGAGGCCTACCTGTACTCGGTGGCCACTCTCAACCTCATGCGGGCTTTCACGCGCGGCGGTTTCGCCGACCTGCGTTCCGTGCACGATTGGAACCGCGGTTTTATTGCCAACCCGGCCTACGTGCGGTACGAAAAAACCGCGAGCGAAATTGATCGCGCCATGCGTTTTGTGACCGCGGCCGGGGTCGACGGCGCCCAACTGGCAGAAACGCAACTGTATTCCTCCCACGAGGGCCTGGTGTTGCCCTTCGAGGAAATTATGATGCGCATCGACTCGCGCACCCACGAGCCCTACCTCACCTCCGCCCACTTCCTGTGGATCGGGGAACGCACCCGCGATGTGAACGGCGCCCACGTGGAAATGTTCTCCCACGCACGTAACCCGATCGGGGTGAAATTAGGTCCGACGACGACGCCAGATACCGCTCTCGCCCTTATCGATAAGCTCAATCCGGAAGGTGAACCGGGCCGACTCACCTTCATTACCCGCATGGGGGCCGGGCGGGTGGAAGAAGCCCTGCCGCCCCTGGTGGAAGCGGTGCAGCGTGATGGCCGCCCGGTTACCTGGGTCTCGGATCCCATGCACGGAAATACCATCAAGGCTTCCAATGGAATTAAGACCCGCCGCCTGAGCGATATTATGGCGGAAATTCGCGGCTTCTTCGCGGTTCACGAAGCCCTCGGTAGCCACCCGGGCGGTATCCACGTGGAACTGACCGGGGATGACGTGACGGAGGTGCTGGGCGGCTCCGAAGAAATCTTCGAAGAGACCCTCACCGAACGCTACGAATCGCTGGTCGATCCGCGCCTGAACCACCAGCAGTCCCTCGAGCTGGCTTACCAGCTGGCCGAAATGCTGCGCGACGTGCACCTGTAAAACGAGGGTGGGGCGAGCGTGGCCTGGGCTGCCGCGGCCTTGCCTCGGTGTGTTCGCGGCCGGGTGCCGGGGCGAGTGTGGCCTGGGGCGAGTGTGGCCCGGCTACCGCGCCGCGATAGTGAGGGTGACCTTCTGCCCGGGTGCAGCGCTCACGCCGGGGCCAGGATCCTGTCGCAGCACGGTGCCCGGCGCGGCAGCCCGGGTTTCCCGGTAGCGCACCTGCACCTGGAAGCCCGCTTTTTCGAGCACGGAGCGTGCCTCCGCTTCCGCCATATCCGCCACGTCGGGAACGGTCGAGTCGGGGGCTGTGCCGGCAACGAGGAGCTCAACCGTGCTCCCCGGGCGCACCCGGCTCCCCGCCTGCGGATTGCTGCCCAGCACGGTGCCTGGTGCCGCGCCGTTTCCGCCGCGCACGTCCGTCTCCACCGTGAGCCCGAGCGCCTCCATCTGGCTGCGTGCCTGGGTGAGACCGGCGGCAAGCTCAGGCACCGTTACCCGCGCCCACGGGCCGGCCGTGAGCGCCCACGTGGCACCGCCTGCCCCAGCAAGCAGCGCAATTGCGCACACCCAGGCGGCAATCCGCCACGCGCGGGCGCGCCTCCGGCCAGCGCTGCGCTGCCCCGGTGTTCCCGCACCGCGCTGCGGTCGCGCCGTATCTTGCTGCGAGCTTGCCGGTCGCGCCGTAAGTTTCCGGGTGGGGCGGAGGACGGACGGAGCACGGTGCACCGGGGCGCGCACCGGAACTGTCGCATCCGCGCCAGCATTGAGCGTGGCGGCGTGCCCCGTGCTTGCGGCAGCCGAGGTCTCCAGCTCGGCGCCATCACGACCGCCCGCCACATCCTCACGGTGCACCGGCTGCGGGCGGCGCGGCGTGACCGGAATACGCCGCAGAGCCGCATCATCAGCGATGCCAGCCCGCAGCGCGCGCAGCAATTCGCGGGCCTCCACGGCACTCGCCGGGCGATCCGCCGGATTTTTCGCGGTGAGTACCCCGATAAAAGAATCGACCTGCGCCGGCAGCCACGGATTATCCCCGGCCAGGCGCGGCAGATCTTCCCGAGCCTGAGCCGCCGCGAGCTGGGCAGCCGAATACCCGGCCCAGGGTAGGCGCCCGGCAAGTAATTCAAAAAGCACCAGGCCGGTGGCATAAATATCGCAGGCCGGGCTCACCGCCCGCTGCTCCAAAATTTCCGGAGCGGTATAGGCAAGAGTTCCCCAGCGCGGCAGCGCCCCCGAGGAAGCACTCACCGCGTGGGCCAAGCCGAAATCGGTCACCGTCACCGCGAGCTGTGGAAGGCGGACGGGGGAGGGAGGCGGGCAGGCGTCGTCGAATAAAATATTTTCCGGCTTGATATCCCGGTGAATAATGCCGGTCCGGTGGGCAGCGGCCAGGCCCTGGAGCACCTGGTCGCAGATGTCGAGTGCGGTGCCGAGCTGGAAGGAACCCAGGCGCTCCAGCTCGTGGCGTAGCGTGGGGCCGGGCACGTATTCCATGACGAGGTACGCACGCTCAGCTGCGCCGTCGTTCCACACCCCGCGGTCATAAATAGTGACGATATGCGTGCTGCTCAGCGCGGCAACCGCCCGCGCCTCCCGCTGAAAAAGCCGCGTGAAATCATCGAGGGCGGCCAAATCGGGGTGCATAATTTTGATCGCCACCACGCGATCCAGCTTCGTGTCGTAGCCGCGGTACACCGTTGCCATCCCGCCGCGCGCCACCGGGGCGTCGAGACGGTAGCGGCCCCCAAGCCACCCGGCCGGCAGGGAAGGAATAGTCACACACCTAGGGTAGCGCGCCGCTTCGCAACGCCGCGTTTAGAAACTCTTGGCCGCGCGCAAGACCCGCAGCACATACTTTTGGGTAGAGGGATACGCCCCTGCCTCCCGCAGCCGCGCCAGTCCCTGATAGTAGGCGGCAATCGCCTCATGAGTACTGGCGGTGTGGCGCTGCAAATAGCGAATAATCGCAATACCGGCGGTGATATTATCCGCGGGAATAAGCCAGTCCAGATCCCGGCCGACCATCCGCCCCGCCCACCGCGAAGCCGCGGGAATCAGCTGCATGACACCCGCCGCACCGCTGGGGGAGAGCGCCCGGGAATTAAAACCGGATTCAATATAGGCATGCGCCATTGCAAGCCGAGGGTTGACGCCCATAAGCGCCGCCGTATCACGCACCATCTTCTGCGTTTCCGCCCGGCTCGGGGCGATAATCGCATTCAAACGCGCCGCGATTTCCGCGTGCGAAAGCTCGTAGCGCGGGGCCGGTGCCTGCGCCCGCAAACGCGCCAGATTCGCCTTCGATCCCACCGTTTCTCACTTCCTGGCCGGTGCGGGGGACATCTCGATTGCGCCCCGGCCGCTGTTCCACTTGTGACAATAGTGCACTGTTGTGAAAATGTCACCAGATTGTGACGATTTTGTAATGGCGACGACGCCGCGCCCGTGCCCACCTGCGCGCCTGAGCGGCCGCGGCATTAAGATGGGAAGCGTGGAAAAAGAGAATACAACTGTGACGTGGTTGAGCCTTCCGGAGCTGGCCGATTACCTCGAGACCGATCTGCGTACGGTACGCTCTCAGCTGCGCGATGCCCGTTTTCTGGCGGTGCGGCGCGGGGAAAATAATGCGCTTTACGCCGATAAGGCGCAATTTGTGGTGAAAGAGGGGCGGCGCGTGCCCCTGCCTTCGCTGCGCGGCACCATCATTTCCCTGCGCGATGCCGGATATAACGACGACGAAGCCCAGGAATGGCTACGCCGCTTCGAACCGGAATTACGTGACACCCCCTTGGGTGCCCTCATTGGCGGGCATACCCACGCGGTCCGGCGCGTTATCGCCGGCCTGGCTTTCTAGTGGGTGCGCGAACGCAGGCGCTGGAGGAGCTCCCCTAAGCTCTCGCGGGCGGCCTCATTCAGGCGCGGCAAGATAGCCCGCGCACTGTCTTCACGTTGGCGAATCATCTTTTCCACGTGAGCCCGCGCTCCGGAGTCCTCCATGAGGGTCTGAGCGCGAACGACGTCGTCGCCCTCCAGACGCTTCCCACGCAAGGACCGCAGCCACCGGGCATCCACCTCGCTGACCCGCTCCAAAGTTTCGAGGAAGAGGAAAGTGTTTTTCCCTTCGGTGAGGTCATCGCCGGCGGGTTTGCCGGTGACGGCCGGATCGCCAAAAATCCCGAGGATATCGTCGCGCAATTGGAAGGCCTCACCGAAAGGCGTAGCGAAAGCCCGCAAATCTGCGATTGTTTCCGGGGCGGGCTGCTCGGCGAGCGCCGCCCCGATAAGCAGGGGGAAGAGCGCGGAATACGAGACCGTTTTATGGGTGATAATCGCGCTGATATCTTCCCGGGTAGCCGCGCGGGTGTATTCGCAGCGGATATCGAGGAACTGGCCGATACCAACGTCCTCACACATGGTGAAAAACGGCTCGAGGGGGGCACTGCGCCCGGCGCTTACCGCTTCTTGGGACGCCAGTGCTAGCACGGCATCACCCACAATCAAACCGGCACGGAAACCGTAGCGTTCCGGGGAACCATCCCAGCCCGATGCGCGGTGATAATTCGCCAACTCGGCATGCACCGTGGGGACCCCGCGGCGCGTGGCAGAAGCGTCAATAATATCGTCGTGAATAAGGGCCGCGAGCTGGAAAAGCTCCACGGCCGCGCCCAAACGCACCGCCGCCACCATATCCGCGCAGGTAGGATCCGGGAGAGTAGCGAGCATCCCAGCCCGCACCAACCGCGCCCGGGTCCGCTTACCACCGGACGCAAGCGCGGTAACCGTATCGATGAAATCCTCCACCTCGGGCTGATTCCAACGGCGCAGCGAATCCAAACGCGCCTCAATACGGCTATCAACCCCGTTGGTGAAATCGCGAGTGCTCCACTCCATTGCTCGTGCTCCGCTTCTTTTATCCACAGATTCGTGAGGTGCGCGCCCCATCCACAGGGTACCGGCACTCGCGAGCACGCGCTTGCCGAAGCTGGTTATCTAGCGCTATGGACACAATCACACTTCATCATCCGCGCGATGCCCTCGCTGTTATTCCCCATCTGCTGGGCTATTACCCGCGCCACCACTTCGTACTCTTCGGGGGAAGCCCGGAAATACACCGGGCTCTGGGCCCGGATGGGGAGGAACTACCGCAATGGTTCGATTCCCTGGAATCTTCCGAGCCGCCGGGAGTTGCCGTGGCCGGGGGTGAAACGCCACTTATCCGGGTGGATCTGCGTGCCGGCCCTATCTCGCCCTATGTTGCGCGGCAGATCACTGACGCGGTAGCTGCCTGCCGCATGTTCAGCTGCGTGGCGGTGGTGTACTGCCCAAGTTTTGTTCGCTTCGCGCACACCCGCGAATTTGCCTCGGTGCTGGCCCTCCTGGAGCTGCTCTGCGCTGCTCTTTCCCGGCTCTGGGATGGCGACCCGGGCACTCGCGATGCGTGGAGTTGTGATTTTTTCATTGCCGATAACGAAGGATTTATGGATATGGGAGAAGAAACATTTTGCCGCTGGGAAGAACTGGAATCTACCGAGGCGGCGGCGGCTCTTGTATATAAGGGTTCGGCTCCGCTGGAACAAGAACCGAGCCGCGATATCGTCAAAGCCAGCCCCACCCGGATGCGTAATACCGCGGCGGCGATGGAAGAAGCGCGCGGGGAGGAGGTTACGGCCCTGGAAGAGCATTGGGATATGCTCCTTTCCCGGGTGGTGCGCCGCCGCAAAGCCGGCCCGCCGCGCATCACCACCCGCGAAGCTGGGCGGGCCCTGGCCGGGCTTGTGCACATCCCTATTCGGGACAAAATCTTGCAGGTTTCCCTCGAACACGATCCGCTGCTACCGATGTCTTCCGTTGATCCCGCGGTGGGCTTTGCCACCGGGGTGGGGGAGCGCCCCAATATCGTGCGGGCTTTGGGGATGATGGCGCTGCTGGATGAATTAGCTCGGCTGGCTCCGGAAGGAGTGGAGGTTCCCTATGCCTGTTCGGCGTATTTAGCCTGGTGGGTGGGGCAAAACTCCATGACCGCGCTGCGCGCTCAGGAAGCGCTGGAAATCAATTCCGGCTCGCGTCTGGCGCGCATGCTCAAAGATGCTGCGGAATGGAACGCGCTACCGCCTTGGCTGCTCGGCCCGAACGGGGGTGGGAGGTGCTCGCGCACCAAAGCTGGTAGTGGCGGTGAAGGGGACGCGGATAGCGACGGGCCTGGCAACGCGGATGGTGATGGCGTTGCCAACGCGGATGGTGACGGCTTTGGCAGCGCGAATGGTGACGGCCGTGCCAACGCGGATGGCGACGGCCCTGGTGACGCGGCCACACCGCGCGGTTCGGTGGATATTGAGCTGGAAGCTGTGGGCCAAGAGCCGGAAACTATGGATCGATACGGACCTGGTAGGCAAGCAGCCTAAGTAGTTGCGTGCGTGAAAGAGGCACGTGCGCCGGCGGGGAAGTTCGCGCTCGCGGAAGTTCGCGCGGGCACGGAATTTCGCGGCGGCAGAAGTTCACGGCGAAGGGAAAGTTCGTGCGCGCGGAAGTGGGAGAACTATAGTCGCCGAGGATAAGAATGCTATGTGAGGATCGGCACGTTGGGGAGGCCGGGGAACAAAAAGCGGGTCGGGCGCGTTCCGCTAAGTAGCTCTTTGGGGTGGATACCCCGTGCCGGTTCTCGGCATTCGTTGATAACACTAGGGAAAGGTCTCACGTGGCCACAAAGTCTGCCAGTGCACAAGAAACCGCTGCCGTGGAAAAGGACACCGCGGTCTCCGCATCCGCTTCGGGTACGAAGAAGAAGGCGGCCTCTCGCTCCTCCAGTCGCACGGCATCGGCCACCTCGGCAGCTACCGCTTCCGAAAGCACAACGGCTGCGAAGAAGCCGGCCGCTAAGAAGGCCACTGCCACCAAGGCCACCACTACCAAGAAGACTGCCACCAAGAAGACCACCTCCAAGGCAAGCGAATCGAAAGCGGCTGAATCTAAAGCGGCCGAATCCAAGGTAGCTTCTTCGGCATCTTCCACCAAGAAGGCCACCACCGCGAAGTCCGCCGCTACGAAGTCCACCGCCTCAAAGTCCACCGCGGCGAAGAAGACCTCCACTAAGAAGGCAGCCACTGAAGCCGAAGCTCCGGAAACTGCGGCGGCCGCTAAGGATGCGACCGCGGCCGCAGCGGAAGCCAAGGAGGAGAAGTCGGCCGCTAAGAAGTCGGCCACCCGCAAGACTGCCGCGAAGAAGACCACCTCCAAGGCGGCCGAATCCAAGGCGGCTTCTTCGGCATCTTCCACCGCGAAGAAGACCACCTCGAAGCGTGCTACCGCTAAGCAGGAAGAACCGGAAGATCCTGAAGAACATGAGGATCTCGAGGATGAAGATTTCGACGTCGATGCTGAGGATGTTGATGCCGAGGATCTGGACGACGATCTCGAGGATGACGAGGACGATTCTGAGGACTCCGAAGAGGAACCCGAGGAAGAGGAGGACGAAGCCGATAAGGAAACGGATAGCGCCGCCAAAACGGAAACAACCGGGCGTAATTCCCGGGGTGGTTTCACCGTCAAGGATTCCGATGATTCGGATGAACCGGCGGTGCGTGTTCACGTTGCTGGTGCCACCGCGGATCCGGTCAAGGACTACCTCAAGCAGATCGGTAAAGTTCCCCTGCTCAACGCCGCGGAAGAAGTAGAACTCGCCAAGCGAATCGAGGCCGGGCTCTACGCCCAGCATCTGCTGGACCAGGGCAATCTCGATAAGGAGAAAGACCACGCCTATATCCGTGAACTGCGGATTATTTCCCGCGATGGCAAGCACGCTAAGAACCACCTGCTCGAAGCGAATCTTCGCCTGGTAGTTTCCTTGGCTAAGCGCTACACGGGCCGCGGCATGCTCTTCCTTGATCTTATTCAGGAAGGGAATTTGGGGCTGGTGCGCGCCGTCGAAAAGTTTGACTACGCCAAGGGCTACAAGTTCTCCACCTATGCCACCTGGTGGATTCGCCAGGCCATTACCCGCGCGATGGCGGACCAGGCTCGTACCATCCGCATCCCGGTGCATATGGTTGAAGTCATCAACAAGCTCGCGCGGGTCCAGCGCCAGATGCTCCAGGAGCTCGGGCGGGAACCAACTACCGAGGAACTGGCGAAAGAACTGGATATGACCGAAGAAAAGGTCGTCGAAGTTCAAAAGTACGGCCGGGAACCCATTTCCCTGCACACCCCGCTCGGTGAAGATGGCGACTCCGAATTTGGTGATCTCATTGAGGATTCCGAAGCGGTAGTCCCGGCAGACGCCGTGGGCTTCACCCTGCTCCAAGAACAGCTCCATCGCGTTCTCGATACCCTGTCCGAACGCGAAGCCGGGGTGGTTTCCATGCGCTTTGGCCTCACCGACGGCCAGCCGAAAACCCTGGACGAAATCGGCAAGGTTTACGGGGTCACCCGCGAACGCATTCGCCAGATCGAATCTAAGACCATGTCTAAGCTGCGCCACCCGAGCCGTTCGCAGGTGTTGCGTGACTACCTGGAGTAACACCAGGCGCGGCAGATTCCCGGCGCGCGCGGCGCACACCCGGGAATTCCACCTCGAATAGCGGGGTGGGCCAAATAATCTCAGCGGCGTGGCGGCGAGCATCGTCCCACGCCGCTGCTGTTATTTCCCGCCCGTCTCGGCTGTGCGCGCTGGTGGCGTAGCGTTCCCCGCGCGCCTCCCGGCGCAGATATTCCGCCAGAAGCCGTCCGCACATGCGCGCATCCGTGATGGCGCGGTGGTGTTCTTCTATCTCAATGCCGGCTCGGCGCGCCACGGCCATGAGGGAATGGCGCCCCTCCGGAACATAAATGCGCGAAAGATCCATCGTGCACACGGCAGCGCTGAGCGGGATCCGTAGCGGGCTTCCGGCCCGGCGAAAAGCCTCGTTGAGAAAACCCAGATCAAAGCGGGCATTATGCGCCACAAGGATACGCCCGTGCAGCAGCCGTTCCACGTGGGGGAGCAGTTGTGAGAACGACGGCGCCTGTGCCACTTCCGCAGCGTGTACCCCGTGAATCTCCGTAGCTCCCATGGGCCGTAGCGGGTTCACCAGGCTGTCCCATTCGCGTTCCGGGTTGCCCTGCTCATCCAGAAGCACCACCCCGATCTCCACAATCCGGTCAGTGCGCGCATCTAAACCGGTGGTTTCCAAATCGAGGGCAGCGTAGCCAGAAGAAATACCGTGCGCCTGAGAAACACCCATGCGTTCAGCTTACCGAGAGCACGGGCCCGGGGTGATCTTCTCCTCAGGAATAAGCGCGCCCTTTTATGCTTTGATAGGTATGTGAGTACTACATTGACTGAATTAGCTCCCTTGACCGCGCAGGATCGTTGCGATGCCTGCGGAGCCCAGGCTTACGTTCGGGTACGCCTGCCTTATGGAGAACTTTTCTTCTGCGGCCATCATGCTTCCCAGCATCTCGATAAGCTGCGTGAAGATGCCCTTGAGATTCAAGACGAACGCGAAAATATCGCCTAGCTTCTCTTCGATCTCACCACCAGCGGCCCACCCGGGCCGCTTTTGAGTTAATGTGCCCCGCTGGGACTGGTGTGAACCGTGGGATTCACATACTTTCACACACTTTCACGCACTTTCACACACTTTCACGCGCGCCGCGGCGGCTCGCGAACAGCCGTTCGCGTAAACTACCGGTGTGTCAACTTCCGAAGAATACTCAGCTCGTCATCTCCAAGTCCTCGAGGGCCTGGAAGCCGTGCGCAAACGCCCCGGCATGTACATCGGCTCCACGGATTCACGCGGACTCATGCACTGCCTCTGGGAAATCATCGACAACGGCATCGACGAAGCCCTGGAAGGATTCGCCACCCATATCACCGTCACCCTCTACGCCGACGGATCGGTTGAGGTAACTGACGACGGCCGCGGCGTCCCCGTGGATACCGTCCCCGGGGTGGGACTTTCCGGCGTGGAAGTTGTGTACACCCGCCTGCACGCCGGCGGGAAATTCGGCGGCGGATCCTATTCCGCTTCCGGCGGCCTCCACGGCGTGGGTGCTTCGGTGGTCAATGCCCTCTCCGCCCGCATGGACGTGAAAGTTCGGCGCGGCGGCAAGGTTTACCAGATGCAATTCAAACGCGGGGAACCCGGGCGTTTCCAGGATGGCGCCCAACCCTCCCCGGAGGCACCTTTCGAAGCCTTCACCCACGGCAGCGAACTTGACACAGTCGGGAAAGTAGCGAAGAAAAACACCGGAACATCCGTGCGCTACTGGGCTGACCCCCAGATTTTCCTGGCCGAAGCGGAATTCTCCTATGATCTGCTCACCGAACGGGTACGCCAATCCGCCTTCCTTGTTCCCGGCCTGACTATCACCATCCGTGATGAACGCGGCCTGGCGGGCACCCCGGGAGAGAACGGCCCCCATGAGGAAGTGTTCCACTACGAGGGCGGCGTCGTTGATTTCGCGGACTACCTGGCCACCGATCCGGCCCTCACCGCCACCATGCACCTCACGGGCAGCGAAACTTTCACCGAAAACGTGCAGGTCCTCGATTCGGAAAGCGGGCATTTGCGCGCCCAGGAAGTTGAACGCACTTGCGAAGTGGATGTGGCCCTACGCTGGGGAACTGGCTATGACACCATCACCGAATCCTTCGTTAATATTATTCGCACGCCCGGGGGAGGGGCGCACCAGAGCGGCTTCGAACAGGGTGTGGTGAAAACCCTGCGCGCCCTTATCGACACTAATTCGCGGCGCCTCAAGCTCACCGCCAAAGATGCCAAAATCGAAAAAGACGATATTTTGGCCGGGATGACCGCGGTTGTCACGGTCCGGCTAGCCGAGCCCCAATTCGAGGGACAAACGAAGGAGATCCTGGGGACGGCGGCAGTGCGCCCCATCGTGGCGCGCGTCGTCGCCGCACAGCTCCACAGCATCTTGGCGTCCACGAAACGCGACCAAAAAACCGAAACCTCGCGGCTCCTCGAAAAAATCGTGGCGGAAATGCGGGCGCGGGTGGCCGCGCGCGTCCATAAGGAAATCTCGCGGCGGAAAAATGCGCTCGAAAATTCCACTCTGCCCGCCAAGCTCGCCGATTGCCGCAGCGATGATATTGAACACACCGAACTTTTTATCGTCGAGGGGGATTCGGCGCTGGGCACCGCGAAGCTGGCGCGTTCTTCGGAATTCCAGGCGCTGCTGCCCATCCGCGGCAAGATCCTCAACGTGCAGCGTGCCTCGCCCGCGGATATTCTGCGCAACCAGGAGGTTTCTTCCATTATTCAGGTGGTGGGGGCCGGTTCCGGGCGCACGTTTGACCTCGCCGCGGCGCGCTACGGGAAAATTATTATGATGACGGACGCGGACGTGGACGGCGCCCATATCCGCACGCTCCTGCTCACTCTGTTCTTCCGCTATATGCGTCCCCTCGTGGAAGCCGGGCGGGTTTTCGCCGCGGTACCGCCGCTGCACCGCATTGAGGTGGCCGGGCGCGGCGGGAAAAAGGGCTCGTATATTTATACCTATTCCGAAGAGGAATTGCATCGGGAACTCAAGAAGCTCGAACGCGCCGGGAAAACCTATAAGGAACCCATCCAACGCTACAAGGGCCTGGGGGAGATGGACGCGCACCAGCTCGCGGAAACCACCATGGATCCGGCCCACCGCACCCTGCGGCGCATCCGCATCGAGGACGAAGCCGCGCTGCGGGAAGCCGAGTCCGTTTTTGAGGTGTTGATGGGTAACGAGGTGGCTCCGCGCCGCGAATTTATTGTCGAGGGCGCCGAGCATATTTCCTACGACAAGATCGATGCCTAAGTTTCCCGGCCCGCGCTTCGCTACACTTGAGAGTCATACCCGTAAAGGAGGGCTCATGGGTAACGGCGCGATACGGTGGAGCGATCTCACGGCGGCGGACGCCCGCGCGATTTTCACGCTGCTGGACACCCACCAAAGCGCCGTGAACTCCAGTTTCCGCACCTCGCGCGAAGAAATCGACCTCATGTTTGAGCCCTCGGTTCCGCATAGCGTTTTCGGATGGTACGACGACGCAGCACCGGGCCGGCGCCTCCTCGCCTTCGGTATTGTGCGCCTTTACGATGCGCGCACTGCGCATCCCACGGTCACGCTCTCGGCCAGCGTGCACCCCGAGCTCAGCCCTGAGGTGCGTGAACAGGCCGCCCGCGAGGTGCTCGCCGAACAATTACGCCGCGCCCCGGCCCTGGCGGCGGGCACCCTCCACCCGGTGGCCGTGGCGAATGTGGAAAGCTGGGACCCGGAACGGGGCCGGGCCCTGGCGGCCGCCGGTTTCACCGACCGGCTCTCCTACCTGCAAATGCGCAGGCCGCTCACGCGCGGGCCGCTGCCCCTACCCGCTTCCGCGCATACGGACAATAGCGGCGTGGAGCTGGTTCCCCTCACCCCGGATCGGGACGACGCCGCGCTTCTCGCCCACAATTCCTTTTACGCAGATAAATTGAATTACCCGATTTACACCCGGGAGCAGTGGCGGATCGAATGTGCTTTTATGCGCCGGGAATGGAGTTTCCTGGCGGTAGATACCCGCGGGGATCGGCCCCGGGTACTCGGGTGCATTATGACCGCCGCCTATGAACAGGACTGGCCCGGGCTGGGATTCCGGGAGGGCTATGTTGATGAGCTCGCGGTGCGGGCCGAAAGCCCGGACGGGGTCAATGCCCGCCTGCTGGCCGCCAGTATCGCAGCGCAGGCACATAGCGGCATGGATGCCACCACCCTGGATCTCACCGTCCACTACGAGCCGGACGGCAGCCGCCTGACTCCCGAAAGCGCGGCGCGCCTGAGCCTGTATGAAAGTTTCGGTTTCGAGGTCACCGAACGCACCCGGGTGGTGCACCACCCGCTCCCGGATTTGCCGGCGCGCTCCTAGCTTCCGATAGCCGCCACCGGGACCGTCAGGGCGCTGCCCGAAGCATCCCGCTTTTCTTCAACCTCGGGTAGCTCAACCGGCTGGCCGGAGGCCGTGATGGCGCGCAGCGGCTCGGGGCCAATAGCGGCCACCGCCAACATATTTTCCCCGCGCAGGAAACGCTGGGCGCGCACCCCGCCCGTACCCCGGCCCTTCGCCGGGAAACGATCCAGCGGCGTCACCTTCGCGCTGCCCGGTTCGGTACCCGGAAGCGCCTGCGCATTCGAGGCAATCGTGGCCACCAGGGAACCGGCAAGATCGTCACCGGGCACCACCCCGAGGGTAATCACCTGGGCGCCCTCCGCGCAGCGAATCCCGGCAATACCCTGACCGGCCCGGCCTTGCGGGCGCACCAGTGATGCCTCAAAACGCAATAATTGCGCATCGCTCGTAATAAGAACCACCTGATCGGTATCGCGGGCCAGCGCGCAGCCCACCACGTTATCGCCCTCAGCCAGGGTAATAACCTCCCAGCTTTCCTTATTCGGGTACGCGCCGTTCACCCGTTTAATCCGCCCGTGCGCGGTGGCCAGGGTGAGAACCGGATCGCCCTCAGCGGCGGTAAGCGGGGCCAGCCCGATCACGCGTTCCCCGGAATCCAGAGAAATCAGATCCGCTATCGGGGTGCCACCGGCCAGCGAGGGAGCCCCCGCGGTATCGGGAAGCGCCGGGACGGTGAGCACATCCAGGTCGATCATGCGCCCGTGGCTGGTCACCACCCCGATATGCCCGCGGGCCGTGGCAGCAACTCGCGAAATAATCGCATCGTGGGCCCGGCGCGGGCCGCCGCGTTCGGGAGCATCGCCGCCCGCGGTGCGCGCCACCAGCCCCGTTCCCGAGAGCAGTACCCAGGTCGGATCATCGGAAACTTCCAGGGGGAGGGCGGCCGGTGTCGCCGCGCTGGCCGCGCCATCCGATTCCAACAGCACGGTGCGCCGCGGGGTCCCGAACTGCTGGGCCACCTCCGTCATTTCGGAAGCGACCACGTCCCGCAGCCGCTCGGGCGAACCGAGGATTTCTTCCAGTTCCGCGATGGTGCGCTCCAATTCCTCCCGGCGCCCTTCCAGCTCAATCTGGGAGTACTTGGTGAGGCGGCGCAGCCGCAGCTCCAAAATATAATCGGCCTGCGCTTCGGACAGATCAAAAACAGCGATGAGCCGCTCGCGGGCCGCCGCGGTATCCTCCGAGGAACGAATAACCGCGATCACCTCATCAATATTGAGGACGGCAATGAGCAAGCCCTCCACCAGGTGCAAATCAGATTGCGCCGCCCGTAAACGGTGCTCACTGCGCCGGCGCGTCACCGTGATGCGGTGCTTAATCCACACCCGCAGCAGCTCCAGCAGCCCCAGGGTTTGCGGCTGGCCATCAACCAAAGCCACATTATTAATCCCGAAAGAATCCTCGAGCGGGGTGTGCTGGTAGAGCTGGGCGAGTACCGCCTCGGGGTGGAACCCATTTTTTACTTCGACGACGAGCCGCATGCCATGGTGCCGGTCGGTCAGGTTTTGGACCCCGGAGACCCCCTGAATTTTCTTGGCGTTAACGGCGTCCTTGAGCTTGTCAATGATCTTTTCCGGACCCACAAGATAGGGCAATTCCGTAATAACAATTCCGCGCTTACGGGCGCTGATTTTTTCGATGCGCGCCGTCGCCCTGGTACGGAAAATACCGCGCCCGGTTTCGTACGCTTCCCGGATACCGTCCAAACCAATAATCTTTCCGCCTTCGGGCAGGTCCGGGCCGGGAATAAAACGCATAATATCCTCGAGGCTCGCATCCGGGTGGCGCAACAGGTGCTTCGCCCCGTTAATAACCTCAATAAGATTATGCGGCGGAATATTCGTCGCCATCCCCACCGCGATACCGGAGGAACCATTGACCAGCAGATTCGGAATCGCGGCCGGGAGCACCTCGGGCTGCTGGAGGGTGTTGTCATAATTGGGGACCATATCGACGACGTCCTCGTCGAGTGAGGAAATCATCGCCATGGCCGGGGCCGCCAGGCGTGCCTCGGTATAGCGCGAGGCAGCTGGCCCGTCGTCGAGCGAACCGAAATTACCGTGCCCGTCTACCAGCGGCAAGCGCATGGTAAAAGGCTGGGCGAGGCGCACCATCGCGTCATAAATAGCAGTATCACCGTGGGGGTGGAGGCGCCCCATCACGTCACCCACCACGCGCGAGGATTTCACGTGGGCGCGGTCGGGGCGCAGGCCCATCTGCCCCATTTGGAAGAGGATACGGCGCTGCACCGGCTTGAGGCCGTCGCGAGCATCGGGGAGGGCACGCGCGTAAATCACCGAGTAGGAGTACTCGAGGAAGGAGGTGCGCATCTCCTCCGACACGTTAATATCGACGATATGTTCCGCGGGGCTCGTATTCTTGGGCATTGCTCAATTATCCCGCTTTTTGGCCGCGGGCGGGGCGGGGGCGCAGGAGTGTCGAGGCGGAAAGTAGACTGAGAGGCATGACTGAGCTTCCTGTGCTGCCTGCCGCGCGCTCGCTGCGCGCCGTCCTGGGTGAATGTTTAGCCGCCTGCGGGGTGCTGCCCGAAACGGAATCCGCGGGCGTGCTGGATTTGCCGCGTGCCAGCCGGGTCTGCCTCGTTCTCGTGGATGGCCTGGGGGCGGAAAACCTGGTGGCGCGCATTGGCCACGCACCCACCCTGCGGGCTCTCACCGCGCGCGAACCGCTCACCTCCACCGCGCCATCCACCACCGCGGCCGCCCTCACCACCCTGGGCACCGGGGAACTCCCCGGGCGCACTTCGATGCTCTCCTACTCCTTGCGTTCCCCGCGCACCGGCCGCAATTTCTCCCTGATTAGCTGGGAGGATAGCGGGCTTGATCCGGAGGAATGGCAGCCGGTCCCCACCTGGGCGCAGCGCCTTGAAGCCGCCCGGCCCGGCATAGCCAAGCAGCTGGGAGCCATCCAAGATCCGGACCATATCGGTTCGGGGCTAACCCGGGCCGCCTGGCGCGGCTTTACCGCGATCGGAGGCCCGGCCCTCGATGACCGGGTGCACCTAGCCGCGCGTTTTCTGCGCGAGGGCGGGCGTTTCGCCTACCTGTACTGGGGGGACGTCGATCACCGCGGGCACCGCTGGGGAGCCACCAGCGAGGAATGGACCATGGCGCTCGAAGATCTGGACGCTGGTATCCGCCTGCTCACCCGGCTGCTCCCCCCGGATACCCTGCTGGTCCTCACCGCTGATCACGGCATGGTCGATCCGAGCGAACGCATCGATGTAGCCACCACGCCGGCCCTAAGCGAGGGCGTGGATCTGTATTCCGGGGAAGAACGCGCGGTGCATCTCTACACCCGGGAACCGGAAGCGGTGGCGGCACGCTGGCGGGACTACCTGGGGGAGCGCTCCTGGATCTACACCAAAGAGGAAGCCATCGCCACCGGCATGTTCGGGCCGGTTACCGCGCAGGCACGCGAAGCCATGGGGGATGTGCTCGCTTTCCAGCGCGGCCGCCTGAGCGTGGTCCACACAGGGCAGATGCAGCCGGGCGCCACCTTTATGCGCGGGGTCCACGGTTCGCTTACCCCCACGGAAATGCTGATTCCCCTGCTCCTGGAGCTTAAATAGTGCTTCGCAAATGCGTAGCGGCGTGTGGCGGCGGGCACGCGTGGCGTTAGCGCGCCAGAGCGGGCACTAGCGCGCTAACACTAGTCCTTTTTACCGAAGACGATCTCATCCCAGGACGGCATAGTGGGCCGATCCGTACGCTTGCGCCCGCGCCGTGCCTCGGTAGCTGCCGGAGCGGCTTTCTCCGGCGCGCTAGCCGGGGCCGTTTTCTCGGGAACCGGTGCAGAGGCTGCCGTGGGTGCCGGCGCGGGAGCCGGACTCTCTGTTGCTGTACCACTAGCTGCATCCGTACCACTCGGTTCCGCGCTCGCACCGGAGGCCGCCCCAGCACCCGCGTCAGAACCAGCACCCGCATTCGAACCGGAAGCCGGGCGGAGCACCGGGGCCGGCACCAGCTCCTCCGGCTCTAGCAGCGCCCGCTGGCCGGGCAGCTGCCCCTCACGCGAGGGCAGGGAAACAATGGTGGCCGGAGCCCGCAGCTCCTCCTCATCCTCGGGAGCCCGATGCGCCCCATCCCATTCATCGGGATCAACGTCATGATCGGCATCCGGCATGGGCCGTGACTTACCGCGCTGAGAATCCAGCGAGGCCAGCACCTCATCAATAGAGGCACGCGCCGGGGGAGTATCCACCGCGTTCGGGAGGGCCGCCGCCGGGGAGGACACCGCGGCGGGAACCGCCGCGGGCGTCGTCGTACCGGAAAAAACAGGATCCGCACCGCCCGGTACCACCGCGGGGGTGTGATCCGGGCGCCACGGGCCGGCATCGGCCGTGAGAGAGGTTTCCGACAGCCAGGACGCCTCATCATTGCGCGCCTGGAGAGTGTGGCGATCCGTATCGATAAACCAGCGGGCCTCGTGCTCGCGGCCGGCAGAGATAAACCGCACAATCAGCGCCCAGGGCTGCCCGGCCTCACGCACCGCATCCCACGTAATCGACGCGGTATCCACATCGCGGGCAACCAGCCGCGATGTGACGAGTTCTTCAACTGTGAAACCTCCCACATCGCGCCCGAGAGTGTAGTTCCGGGCCTGTGCGGCGGTGTAATTGCGCTCGGCAATAATGGGGTGAGCCAGGGCGGAGATACGCGAAGGGGGCAGTGCAGCCATCTCGGAAATATCGTCAACACTGCGGCCGGCCCGCACCAAAGCTTGGATTTCACGCGGCCCCATCGGAGTGATTTCCTCATCCGGAGCGCTGGGATGGGGATCCTTACGCAGCGCCGCCCGCAGATCATCAGTGACGGGCAGCAGGTAGCGATTGCCCTCCTCATCATTAAGCGTGAGGTTGTGACCGTCGGGTTGCAAGCCGAGCAGCTCCAGCTTTTTCATCTCTTCCCTTACTCTTGGTACCACTCTTAGGGTGCCACCTCCGGGCCCGAAAAGCAGGCATTGGGCGCGGGTGTGTTTCCATGTGGCGCGGGTGCTGTTACACTAAGCGCGCAGTACCACCCGTCAGGACCATACGCGAGGGCGGAAAGATCCGTTTCTCGCGGGTGGACGCCGGTTCGTGCGGAATCCACCGCGTGGACCCCGGCACTTTTGGAGAGTGACTTTATGGCAACAGATTACGATGCTCCGCGCAAGCAAGACGAGGAGCTCCGCGAGGATTCCTTCGAGCAGCTCGCCGGGCGGCGCTCGGACCAGCAATCCGGTGCGGTTGACGAGGACGAGGTCGAAGCGGCCGAGGGCTTTGAGCTGCCCGGCGCTGACCTGTCCAATGTTGAGCTATCCGTCAATGTGATTCCGGCCCAGGATGATGAATTCACCTGCTCGCAGTGCTTCCTGGTTCACCACCGCTCCCAATTGGATCACGTGGAAGATGGCCTGCCCGTTTGCGTGGATTGCGCGGGCTAGCGGGAAACGAGCATGCGTGCGGCGGTTGAGCTTGCGGCACACGAAGAAGAAGTACGACGACGCCGCGGCCCACGGGCCGCGGTATCTCACTACAGTGCATCCCTAACGGTGGGTGCATTCCACGAGGGTGAGCTCCCTCAGTAGACTAGAGGGAATGAAGGAATCGGGACGAGGAGTATAAGCATGGCATGGTTCTCACGGCGGAAGAAAAACGAGGCCCCGGCATCGCAGCCGGACGAACGTGACGAAGCCGGCCAGGACCTCGCCGCGGATAACTCCGGCGTGGCGGATGGCGGCGCGGAAGGCGCCGGCGCTGGTGGTTCCGATGCCGTTGCCGGTGACGCGGCTGCTGCCGCGGCCGGCCCGAAAGAACGCGGCCCCTATGATGAATCGGAGGCACCGGAGAATCCCGCCCTTATTGACGGCGGGGCCCTGCGCCTGCCGATTCTGCCCGATGCCACTATGCAATTCTCGGTGGATCGTGAACGCCAGGTCGTGCTCGGCGTGGTTTACATGATGGGCGATTCCGCGGTGCAATTACAGGTTTTCGCCGCCCCGAAATCCACCGGCCTTTGGGAGGACATCCGCGTAGAAGTTATCTCCTCCATCGCCAACCAGGGCGGGCGCTTCCAGGAAGCCGAAGGGGAGTACGGCCCGGAAATCCAGGCTCAGATGCCCGCGGAGAACGGCCGGGTGCCGGTGCGCTTCATCGGTATTGACGGCCCGCGCTGGCTGCTGCGGGTAGCTGTGACCGGGCGCGGGGCGGTAGATCCCGCCCGCGGCACCGAAGTACTCCACCGCGTTCTCGATGATTTGGTGGTGGTGCGCGGTACCCAGGCCATTCCGCCGCGCGAATTACTTCCCCTTGCCCTTCCCCAGCAGGGCGAACCAGAACCTGAAACGCCCGATACCGGTATTGAGCTACCCAAGCGCGGCCCGGAAATCCAAGAGATCCGCTAGTTAGCTAGATAGCTAGATAGTTAGGTACCTATGGCTACGCCGGTGTGGGTGACGGGGGATATTATCGCCATCACGTACCCGGGCGCCCCGGGAGGAAACGGGGCACACACCCCGGAGGTACGCATCGCCGTGGAAACCACCGCGGGGCTCCTCACCCTCATTTTCCAAGGGCGGCGCACCATCGATTGCGTGCGGGTCGGGGACCGCATTCGCGCCCGGGTGGTGCCATTGCGGCGCCGGGGCGTGCTGGTAGCATATAACCCGGAATACACGGTGCTCTAGCGAGCGCCCCGCACCCGTACCGCCCACGTCATAAGCCGGGAGGCCCCATGGATACCACCACACCCGGCGGCGGCCTGCGCGCGGTGCTCGGGGAAGAATTCGACGCCTGGAAAGCTATCGGCGGAGTACGCGGCGTTATAGAAGCCAATGTTCCCGCCCTCGTTTTTGTCATTATTTATTTAGCCACCCGCAATATTCCCTTGGCGGTGCTCGTGCCCCTGGGCATGGCGGTCCTGGCCATCCTGGTGCGGCTCATCCAGCGTATTGATGTGATGCCGGCTCTCGGCGGGCTCTTCGTGGTGGGAATCTCCGCCTTCTTTGCCTGGCGTTCCGGGCGCGCGGAAACCTATTTCCTACCCGGCTTCCTCACCAACGCCGCCTACGCGGTAGGCGTGACGATTTCCCTCCTCATCCGGCGGCCCATTATGGGCTATATCATCGGGATGTTGCGCGGGGATATTGCCAGCTGGCGCAGCGCCTCTCACCCGGCCGCCCGGCTCACCTACCGGCGCTACACCCGCATTACGTGGCTGTGGCTCGCCATGTTCGCTGGCCGCGTCGTCGTACAACTACCCTTCTTTATCAGCGGTAATACCGCGGCGCTGGGAGTCATCAAAATTATTGCCGGGCCGGTGCTGTTCTGCCTGATCCTGTGGGCCACCTGGCTGCTGGTGCGCGGCCTGCCGCCCGCCAGTACCTACCTGGAGCCTTCCGAATCCGCGGCGGATTCCCCGTCCGCATCCTGAGCGGGAGCCACCGGGCGGGGCCGGAAATAGTTCTTGAGGGCGGACATATCCACATCGTCCCCGCCGTCAATGAGAAGCACCTGGTCATCCACATCCACGATGAGATCGGCATCGGCCGTGAGGGGCACGCCGTCGCGAATAATAGCGTTAATGGCGACCCCGGCGGGAAGCTCAATATCGCTGATGGCGCTGCCCACCACCGGGGCCTCGGCGGATACCGAAACCTGCCACAGGCTCGCCCCGCTGCGGTGGAACCGCATGACCTGGGTGAGGGAGCCATCCGAGACCGCATCCTCCACCAGGGAAGCCATAATCCGCGGGGTGGATACGGTCACGTCCACCCCCCAAGCATCGGTGAAAAGCCATTCATTACGCGGGTTATTCACGCGCGCGATGGTGCGGGCGATCCCGAACTCGGTTTTCGCCAGCAAAGACACCACCAGATTCACTTTGTCATCCCCGGTGGCGCAGACGATAATATCCGCCTCCGCCGCGCCTGCCTCGCGCAGCGCGGGAACTTCGCAGGCATCGGCCAGGTGCCAATCCGCATCCGAAGCGCTCGAAATACGCATGGCGGACGGCTTCTTATCCACAATCGAAATGGAATGCTCGGATTTGAGGAGTTCGCGGGCCACCGACACCCCAACCGCGCCGGCCCCAATAATGAGAATATTCACTGCGCCCCTTCCGATTTGAGCAGCACATGTTGCACGCCGGAGGCATTCTCGGAAGCGACGAGCACTTTGAGGGTGTCCCCGTCCTGGATCACGGTGTCGCTATGGGGGAGGAGCCCGGCCAGACTGCGGATAATATAGGCGACCCGCGCCCCGGTTTCCTCTTCCACATCCGCCACGGTGCGCCCGAACCAGTGCCGATCCACCGCCACTTCAATAAGGGAAATCCGGGCGAGGGGATCGCGGAATTCGTGGTGGGGGCCCAGCGGGATGAGTTCGCGCAGCACCCGGTCCGCCGTCCAGCGCACCGGGGCCACCGTGGCGATCCCGAGCCGTTCGTAGATAATCGCGCGGGTCGGATCATAGACCCGCGCCACCACATTGGTAAGCCCGAAAGTTTCGCGCGCCACCCGGGCGGCGATGATATTCGAATTATCGCCCGAGGAAACGGCGGCGAAGCCGGCGGCGTCGTCGATATTCGCGCGCGCCAACACATCACGGTCGAAACCCACGCCGGTGATCTGCTGCCCCGGGAAATCTTCGGGGAGCTTGCGGAAAGCTTCGGCGTCCTGGTCGATAATGGCCACCGAATGGCCGATGGCGGAAAGCGAGAGCGCCAGCGCGGCACCCACGCGCCCGCATCCCATAATTACGAAGTGCACTACATTACGCTACCGCAAAGCGGGTACCGTATCCTAGTGATGAGAAAATTATCCTTCCTGGGGATGTCCCAGTACGTGGGCGCGGCCACCTGCGTGTGCCTGGCGGTGGTGCTCCTCCCGCGCAGTATTCAACGCGGGGCACCTTTCGCGAACCCCACCCTCGTGGGGGCGATGGCGCTGGCGGGTGCCGCGGTACTCGCGCTCGTGGTGGCGGCCACTATTGCCGCCTCCCGCGTGGTGCCCGGGAAAGCCGCCCACCAGGTGGTTTCCCGCTATATCTCCCCGGCTTTCGGCACCGTTGCCGCCGCCGCGCGCTTCGCCGCTTTCGCGCTGCTCCTGGTACTGGCCGCCGGGCTGGTGGGCATGGCGGTCAATGCCCTCACCCCGCTGGCGGTGGACGGGCGGCTCATTCAAATCCCGCTGGTGGTGGTGTGTGCCCTGCCCGCGCTGGTGCACTGGCGCCTGCCCCTGGCGGGGGCGCTGCTTGCCGTGCTGGCGGCGAGCGGGGTGATTATCGCAACTCTGGTGACCGGACTGGTGCGCGAGGCCCGGGGCACCGTTTCCCTCGCGGATCTCATCACGAACCGCGCCGAAGAACTCCCCGGTTCCCAAGCCATCCACCCGCTCGGAAATACCTTCGTCATTATGTGCTTCCTGGCCGCGGTGGTGCTGCTGGTGGGCGGACGCATCGGCACCGGGCGGGAACGTTTCCTGGGGCCGCGCGCCCTGAGCACCATTGCCGGGATCGCCGCGGTGGTGCTTTCGGGTACTTTCTACCTGGAAATGCGCCTGGATATTCTCACGGTCCCCGTGGGCCTGCCGAGCATCGTTATGGGCACCGCGTTCTGGGGGAGTGCCGGTCGTATTATCACCGCGATTGCTTTCGGCTTCCTGGGTTTGATCTGTGTTTTCGTGGTGTACGAACGTCTCCCGCGCCTGTTGCGGGAACTCGCCTTCGACGGCGCCCTTCCCGCTCGCCTCGCCGCCCCGGAAGCTTCCCGAGCCCGCAGCGGCGTGGTTTTGCTGGTGGCGGTACTTGCCGGCGCCCTCGGGGTATTTTTGTCGACGACGCACGCCGGCGTCGTCGCCCTTGTCTTTGTATGTTTCCTTATCTTCACGCTCCATTGCGCGGCCCTCTCTCTGCGCGGCGGGCAGATCCTCAAAACTTCGGAGCGGCGGGAAGAACGCCGGGCCGCGCATGCCTCGCGGTGGGGTTTTGCTTTCTTCGCGCTGGCGGGATTCCTTGTTTTGCTCGTCACGGTGGCCATGCAGCCGGCCTGGACGCTGACGTCGCTGGCGGCGGTGGCGGTGCCCACGGCGGGCATGCTCATCGCCCAGCGCGGGCGCGGAAAAATGAGCGCCCATCTCAAACCGCTGGATCTGGGGGCCGGGCGGCGCCTGCCGGTCCGCACCCACGCCGTGGTGCTGGTTCAAGAACTCAATTTGCCGACCCTGCGGGCGGTCACCTACGCGCGGGCGTTGCGCCCTTCCACCCTCACCGCGCTCACCGTGGATCTGAGCAAAAGCCGTACCGCTGCGCTGCGCGCCGCCTGGAGCCAGTCCCAACTGCCGGTGGGATTGACGGTGCTGGGCAATCCCACCAGCGGGGCGCGCGGGCCACTCGTGGATTATATTCGTTTCCTCCTCGATACCCACCCGCAGGATATTGTGCTGGTTATCGCCCCGAAGGTGGTCTCCACCACCCTGTGGCACCGGGTGTACCTGCGCCGTTCCGTGCCCGCGCTTTTCGCTGACCTGTCCTATGACTCGCGCCTCATGTTGGTGCAAGTTCCCTACCAAATTCATTCGGGAGAAGACCTGTGACCACCCCTGCTGCTCAATCTCATCATTCGACCGTGGATATCACCCTGGAGGATATCGGCCACGGCGGTATTGCCATCGGACGCGCCGAAGGCAAAGCAATCCTGGCTCGCTTCGGGCTGCCCGGGGAACGCGTGCGGGTGGCGCTCACCGAAGAACGTGCTCGTTTCGCCCGCGGGGATGTCATCGAGGTGCTCGGCGAGCCCTCGCCCTACCGCCAAGCCCACCCCTGGCTGGAAGCCGGGCCCGGGGGCGTGGGCGGCGCGGACCTGGGCCACGTGATCTTCGACTACCAGCACGAGTGGAAAACCCAGGTGCTCACTTCCACGCTGCGCCGCATCGGCGGGCAAGCGCTCAGCGATCACCTGGCGGAGCAGGGCATTGTTCCCGAAGTCGCGGCCTTGGAATCCGACCGCGCCAGTGGTGGTTGGGCGAGCCGCACCCGCATCGACGTCACCGTGAGCGCGGGGCGTTTCGGAATGTTCCGCGAAGGTAGCCGCGAGGTTCTTCCCATTACCTCCATGCCCCTCGCGGTGAAGGACATCGAGGAACTGGGGCTGTGGGATGGCAGTTACCTCACCCGGTTGGCTCGCACTATCGGCTCGCTGCGCGAGGGGCAGCGGGTACGTATCCTCGCCCCTTCGGCCAGCCCGGTGGCGGTGAGCATTGGCGGGCGCACCTTCGACGCGACCGGTGCGGAATGTTCACCCTTCGCGCGCGAAGAAGTAGTGGTGGGGGAGGACAGCTACCGCTACCGGGTACGGGCCTCCGGTTTTTGGCAGGTGCACCGCGAGGCACCGGCCACCCTCATCGATCTGGTGACCCGCGCGGCCGAGGTTGAACCCGGCGACCATATTCTTGAGCTGTACGCGGGAGCGGGGCTGCTCACCGTGCCGCTGGCCCGCGCCACCGGGGCAACCGGCCGGGTGGAGAGCCTTGAGGGTGCGCGCACCGCGGTGGAAGACGCCCGCGCGAACCTGCGGCCCTACCCGTGGGCGCGTGCCCGCACCGCCGCTATTTCGGTACGGGATATGAGCGACGCCGATATTCTCCTCGCCGATCCTCCCCGGAGCGGATTGGGAATCGCGGCGGCCCGGGCCGCCGCAGCCAGCCGCGCCCGTCGGATCGTCCTGGTGTCCTGTGACCCGGCCGCGCTGGCCCGTGATGTGGCCTCCATGGTGGAGTCCGGGCGGAGCGTGGAGTCCATGCGCGCCGTTGATCTTTTCCCCAATACCCACCACTTCGAAGTGGTGACAGCGCTGCGCTAAACTACGGCGCACTAAGCTGGGCCGCGCCAGGCCGCGCAGGACGGCGCCAGGCCGCGCTGAGCCGCGCCGGGCTCGTTACACGAGGCTAGGAGCGCACCGCGGCGGCAATCCAGCTGGCGGTATTCTCCACCTGCCAGGGGCGGGCCCCCAGTTCAGCCAGCGCATCGCCAATGGCGGGAGCGGTGCGCGCCACCCGGTGGCGCAAGAGGCGCGCCAGTTCGCGTTGCACGGCCGGTTTGAGAAGCACATCGTGGCGGATACCCAAGTCCGCCGCGCGTTCCTGAACGGCGCCGCGCACGTGATCGAGCAGGTGCGGAATGCCGCGTTCGGCACGCCGAGCGGGGCGGGCCGGTGCCAGTTCGGGAAGCTCGGAACTCGGCAGCGCCCAGGCCTTCGCTACCGCCTGCCACAGGGCCGGCGCTAAGTACTGTTTGCCTCCGCTGCGCAGCGGCCGGGAGGTACGCACATCGGCCAGGGAGCGCGGGCGGCGCCGCGCGAGGGCAGCGATATCGGAGCGAGAGAGCACCAGGTCGGGGGCGGTATCGGTGGCGCGGGCAATGCGATCCCGCTCCTGCCACAGGGCCCGCACCAGGGCAAGATCACGCCGGGAAGAAAAATCTTGGCGGTGGGTGGCGCGCCGCCACGGCTCCGCGGGCGCGGCTTTGGGCGGCCGGGTACGGATCTCTTCAAATTCTTGGGCCGCCCACTCCAAGCGCCCGGCCCGCTCCAGCCGCTCAAGCTGCACCTCGCGCAGAGGAGCGAGCAATTCCACATCGAGGGCGGCATAGGAACGCAGGTCATCAGCGAGCGGGCGTTCGGACCAATCCGCCTGCGAATGCTCTTTCGCCAGGAGCAACCCCAAATTTTCCGCCAGCTGAGTCTGTAAGGAAATATGCTCATCACCCAACAGCAGCGCGGCCACCTCGGTATCAAAAAGTTTGCCCGGCCCCGGGCGCAAACCGAGATCCTCCAGAGAGGGCAAATCCTGATCGGCGGCGTGCAAAATCCACACGGTATCGGCAAGAATCCCGGCCAGTTCCGGGTAATATTCCTCGTTTCCGATTGGATCACACAGCAGCGTTCCCGAGCCCTCGCGGCGCAGTTGTATCAGGTAGGCCCGGGCCGAATAACGGATACCCATGGCGCGTTCCACATCCACGGCCACGGGGCCACTCCCGCGCCGCAGCCTCGTCAGCGCGGGGCGATAGGCCGAGCCGGTGGTGAGCGGCGGGATGCCTTCGCGCGGGGTATCCACATGAATCAGGGTGGGATCCTCGCTCCAGCGAATAGAAGAAGACGTCATAACCTCATAACTGCTCAGACTAGGGGCCGCGGTTAATACTAGCGGGCCTGCGCAGGCCCGGGGCTGCCACGCGCAGCGGCGCCACTTCCCAGCGGGATTACTCCTAGCGGGCTGGCAGCGCCGTCGTTCCTTCCGGAGCTAAACCGCAAGCGAGGGCGATAAAATCCGCCCACGCTCGCACGTGATGATAAAGATCGGGGCTGCTCGGGGTCCAGGAGGCCCGCAATTCCAGTTCGGTGAGGGAGGAGGAAAGCTCCAGCCCGCCGAAAGTTTCGTTATACATGCGGGTGACGGTGCCGACCAGGTGGTGGTAATCAGCGCCGTGCGCATCCAGGGTATCGGCCAGCCACGCCCAGGCAACTTCGCCGAGCAACGGATCACCGGCCATCGCCGCATCCATCGGCGCCCCCATATGGCATACAATCCGGAAAGTTCCGTGCCAGGCCTCCTGACCGGCCGGGTCGTGGAGCACCACGAAGCGGGCGCCACCGCGATAGCTTTCCGGCTCCATCGCCGTCGAATCATTAATCTCAGCCTGCAGCGCAACCGCCCACGGAGCAATGCGTTTCGGGGGCGGTATCTGCACGATGTGCAGCTCGGGACGAAACTCGTGCCCGCGCAGGCTATCGAGCGCGGTGAGGAAGTCCTCGGGTGCATGAATCTGAGACACGCTCATTACCGTAATGCGCCCGCGCGCGGGTTTTAGCCAGGCGCGCCGCGCAGGTAGGATGGCGGCATGTCTACACTCTCGCTGTCGCGGATCGATGACACCACCTACCTGGAGCTGGCTGCCGGCCACGGCCTGCCCCTCGAGCAGCTGCCCGCCTGGGACCGCTACGAGGATGCTCTGCCCGGCCACGCGCCGTTTGGGCGTTTCCTATGGCGCGATAGCGCAGGTGCACCGCGTGCCCTTATTTCTCTGACCCGGATGGAAGGGCGCGGTTTCACCTACCTGTGGGCGAAAAAAGGCCCGGTGTGGCTCGGGGAACAGCCCGCGGCGGCGGAAGAACGGGAGTTCCGGACCGCGCTGGCGCAGCTGGTGCGGGGCGCGGACCGCAGCCTCGCCTTCATGCGGATTCACGCCTGGCACCCGGCCCCGGACCTGCACGAATTACTGCAAACGGTCACCTATGATCGCACCGTTATGGTCGACGTCGCACGCCCGGATGCGGAGATCCGGGCGAGTTTCTCCAAGTCGGGGCGCCGCCAAGCACGTAAAGCCGAGGCGGAGGGCCTGGAATTTTGCGATGAAACGGAGCGGGCCCGGGAGGTTTTCCCGGAGCTATACGCCATTCTCACCGAAACGGCCAGCCGGGATGATTTCGGGGCGGCACCCATGAGCCAATACGTGACCATGCTGGAATCCCTGGGCCCGGACCACGCCCGGCTTTTCGTGGCGCGCGCGGAGGGGCGGGCGCTGGCCTGGCAGATTGTGCTCGCTACCGATGACCTCGGGGAAGCCTATTACGCGGCAACCAGCGCGGAAGCCCGCCAGCGCCACGCCTCCATGTTTATGGATCTGCACACCATAACGTGGCTGCGGGAAACCGGGCGGAAAGCTTATGACCTGATGGGGGTGCATTCGGAGCGCGCCCCGCAATTGGAAGGCGTGACCGGCTACAAACAAAAATTCGCTGCCGAGTTCACCGAGGTGGCCGGTGCCTGGGATGTGCCGCTGCGCCCGCGCTACTACCGCGGTCTCAAGCTGGCTCTGCGCGCTAAGCGTGCCGCGGTGGGGGCGGTGCGTGCCTCTGCGGGGGCGGTGCGCGGTGTGCGCGAACGCCTAGGCCGGCGCGCAGGCAAAGCCTCCTAGTCTCCTAGCCTCCTCAGCGCGGGGCGCGCCCCTCCGAGGCTAGGCCTTGCCGGGAGTGCAGGGGCTGTTGAGGCGGTAGGGGCTGAGCACCGCGAAACCGGGCCCGGCAAAATCAACATAGGATTCGGCCACGCTCACGTCACCCCAGGTGAGGAGTGCATGGAGGTGGCCCGCCTCGGGCGGCAGCTGCACCCGGGTTGGATGCGCAGCCGCCGTGGCCGTTTCTTCCGCTTGTGTTTCCGCTTGCGTTTCACCTGGTTCATTGGCAGTTGCTTCGCTTGGGAGCGGGGAGGCCGCGCCTATATGGAAAACCACGAAACTGTCCCCGCGCCGGTAATACCCCGCCTCACCCAGGCGCACGATCTCCGAATCCTCCCGGTCAGGCGACGAAAAATCCGGGTGCTCGCGCCGTAGCCGCAGCAGTTCCCGGGTCGCCTCGAGATAGCGAGCATGGGAGGGCTCCTCGAGCTCCGCCCAGTCCAGATGCGAGCGTGTGAACGTGGAAAGCGCCTGAGGCGGGGGAATCTGGTCGGCGTGCTCACCCCAATCCCAGTCGCGAAATTCCGCAATCCGCCCCGCATCCACGCGTTCTCCCAGCTCCGGAGTGTGATCGGTGAAGAATTGGAAGGGCGCAGAAGCACTCCATTCCTGGCCCATAAAAAGGAGGGGCGTGAAGGGGGAGAGCAGCATAAGCGCATCAGCAACGAGCGTGTGTTCCGCGCTCAACGTAGCGGAGCGGCGGTCACCGAGCGCGCGGTTACCCACCTGGTCGTGGTTTTCGGTATAGGCGAGGAAACGGCGCGAATCCAGGGCAGCGGGCACCGGGGCACCCCAGTTTTGCTTCCGGAAACTAGAGAAATTACCGTCGTGCACGAAAACACGGCGCATGGCTTTTTCCAGGGCGCCGGGAAGCGCAAAATCCCCGTAATAGGCGAAATGTTCCCCGGTCACATAGGTATGCAGGGCATGGTGAATATCATCAGCCCACTGCATATCCATACCGTAGCCGCCCGCCCTTGTGGGGCGCAGCATCCTCACATCATTGAGATCGGATTCAGCCACGAGTGCGATATGCCGGCCGGTCTGCGCGGCGAAAGCCGCGGCGGCGTCGGATAAATCCGCGAGGATATGTTTACGGGAGTGGTCCCGGATCGCGTGAACGGCGTCCAGCCGAAAAATATCCACGTGGTAATCTCGGGCCCACTGGAGCATATTGTCAATAAAATAACGCCGCACCGGGCCGGAATCCGGGCCGTCCACGTTCACACCCGGGCCCCACACCGAAGAATAACGATCCGTGGTGTAGGGGCCGAACTCCGCCAAAAAATTCCCGTCGGGTCCGAAATGGTTGTAGACCACGTCCAGGCATATCGCCAGGCCAGCGCGATGCGCGGCCTCCACGAACCGTGCGAAACCCGCCGGCCCGCCGTAATTTTCGGTCACCGCATAGATATCCACGCCGTCGTAGCCCCAATTGCGGGTGCCGGGCACCGGGCAAATCGGCATAACCTCCACGATATCCACCCCGAGCCCGCGCAGGTACCCGAATTTTTGCGCCGCCGCATCGAAGGTGCCCTCCGGGGTGAACGTACCAATATGCATTTCGTAAAAAACCTTGCCGAGCGGATCCACCCCGGGGAAGGCCGATAACTCGAAGGCATCGAGATCAACAATTTCGGAGGGGCCCATAACGCCCTCGGGCTGGCGCCGGGTGCGCGGATCGGGCAGCCCCATCCCGCCATCCAGACTAATGCGGTAGCGGGTGCCGGCCGGCAGGGGAGTATCGAGGATCCACCATCCCGGCCCGCTGGCCAGGGCAGCGCCGTCGCGCCCCGCGCGCGCTGCCGCAATATCCGCAGCGGTGACCGGCCGGAAGGGGAGGCGCTCCCCGCCTACCAGGGCCTCGACGCGCATCCGCCCCGGCGCCCAGACGCTCAGCGGTTCCATTACTCGGTGCTCCCTCCGGCGTCGCACCCTGCGTCGCACCCTGCGTTGCCCTCTGCGCTCCATCCGGCGTTCGGTTCGGCGTTCGATTCGGCGTTCGATCCGGCGCTCCCTCCGGCCTTCGCTCCGGTAGGTGATGCAGCGCTCGCTTGAGCGCGGCCTGCCGCACTCGCGCCGTCGTACCCGCAGGTATCGGCACGAACGTACACCGCCACCGGCAGATTCGCGCAGGCATCACGAACAAAGAGCTGGGGCCCTTCAACCTCGCCTTCCTCCAGCACACTGCGCCAACGCCCGGGCGGGAGCACAATATGCGCATCGCCCCAGCCCCCGGCCACCTCCTGGCGGTGCGCGAGGCGCGAGACCACCACGATCACATCCGGCTCCCCATCCAGGGTGCGGGTAAAAGCAAAAATATTGCCGGTGGTGGCGGCCAGCGGTTCGTAGCATGAACGCAGCGAAACGAAAGTATCGGGGCGGTCGCGGCGCAGGCGCAAGAGGCGCGAGGTCACCCACATTTTTTCTTCATCGACGCTCGCCTGCGCGGGGAGCGCCCCGGCGCTATCGAGCTGCTCGAGCATGCTGGCAAGCCGCGGGTAATTCACCGGGCGGCGGTTATCCGGATCCACCAGCAGATTGCGGGTGATTTCCTCCCCCTGATAGGTATCGGGCACCCCGATCAGCGTGAGGGCCAGAACCTTCGCGGCGAGGATACGGGCGCGGCGCGCCGGGCGGGTATGTTCCCACCAGGCCGTGAGCTCAGCCACCGATTCCGGGGTGGAAATAACCGAGCGTGCATAGGCAAAAAGCCCGGTCTCCAGTGCTTCATCCGGCTCGGTCCAGGTGGTCCAAGATTTTTGTTCCCGGGCGGCCTTACGCAGGTAGTCAATGAGGCGATCAGCTTCGATAGGCCCGTTATCCGTCCAGGTTCCCATAATTGTTTGCCACATGAGGTTCTCGATCTGGCCATCGAGTTCCGCTGGGCGGGAGGCAGCGTGCCGTTCCCGCAGCCGTTCCAGGAGCTCCAGCCATTCGGTGGGGTAATCGGCTAGGGTGGCAATAGCGGCGCGGGTATCTTCCCCGCGTTTTGTATCATGGGTGGTGAGCGTGGTCATCATCACGGGCCAATCGGCCATCATCTGCCGCGTCCAGGTATGCAGCTCATCGGGGGTGAGCGAGGCGCGCAGCGGATCGGATCCCACCTCGGTTGCCGAGGTAAGCGCGGTATACCGATAAAAAGCGGTATCCTCCACACCCTTGGCCATAACCGCACCGCACACTTGCTGGAAGCGGATAATCGCCTCATTACGGGAAGCATCATGGCGTTTCGTCGCCGAACCAATTTCCCGCCCGAGCAAAATATCTACAACCACGTCCAGGGTTTCGCACCGGTCTTCGGAGAGCAGTCCCCGGGCGCGTTCGGCGGCTTCAAGCAGCGCGGTTTCAGCGCTGGCATGCGCTTTCTCCCCGGGAACCACATAGGCCCGATACCGATCCATGCAGATGACAAGCGCGGAGACCGCATCGTACAAGGACCGCTGGGAATGGTCCCGCAGGCGCAGATCATCGCGGCATACTTCCGCCATGAGCCGCGCCATCCGCTCCACTTCCGCCTGGAGGGAGGAATGCATAATTTGGCTTTTCGCCTCGCGCTCCAGGATCGGATACGGCTGGGTGGTATGGGACAGATGCACAAAATTCGCGGTGAGGGAACGCACGCCCTCCGGGTCGGTCAGCAGCGCCCCGATACGCCACGAAGCCTCATACCCGGTACACCCCGCGCACTTCCAATCCGAAGGCAATTTTTCGTTGCCCTCCAGGATTTTTTCCGCCACAATCCACGCCCCGCCGGTGGCTTCGTGCAGGCGTTCCATATACTGGCGCGGATCGGCCAGCCCATCGGGATGATCAATCCGGAAAGCATCAATGAAGCCGGCGTGGAACAGCTCAAGCAGCAGCGCGTGGGAAGCCTGAAATACCTCCGGATCCTCTACCCGGATCCCGGCGAGGGTATCCACATCGAAAAATCGCCGATAATTGAGTTCTTCCTCAGCGACCCGCCAATAGGCGAGCCGATAATACTGGCGTTGCAGCAGTTCTGCCAGCGGCAGAAATTCGGTGCCTTTCCGGACCGGGTAAACGTGGTCATAGTAGCGCAAGACGGGAACTGCGCCGTCGTTCTCATAACCCGGTACGACGACGTGATCGAGGCTAATCGCCTCCCGGGCGAGCGCCGTACCCACCCGTTCGCCGAGCACCGGGATGAGAATCCCATCGTCGCTGGACTCCACGTCAATATCGAACCAGGAAGCGTAGGGGGACTCGGGCCCGTCACGCAGCAGGGACCACATGGCCCGGTTGAGGTAGAGCGGGGTGGGCATAGCCATATGGTTAGGCACCACATCAACGACGACGCCGAGGCCGGCCGCGTGCGCGGCATTCGCAAAAGCCTCAAAACCGGCCCGCCCGCCCATAGGCTCGGAAATTCGGGTGTGATCCACCACGTCATAGCCGTGCGTGGAGCCCGGGGCGGCCTGGAGGATGGGGGAGCAGTACACATCGGTAATCCCGAGCTGCACCAGGTAGGGGAGCAGGGCGGTGGCATCCGCGAAGGTGAAGTGGGGACCGAGTTGCAGCCGGTACGTGGACACGGGCTGGCGCCGCCCGGCGCTGGGCACGTGGGAACGTAGAGCTGGAATACTGGAGGTGTCAGTGATTGCGGTCATACTTTCGAGCTTAGCGCACGGCCTGCGGAGTTTTCTGGGCGCCGGCCAGGGCGTCGTCGATATCTTCCTCGGAGGGCTCATGCACGAAGACGCGCAGGGAGCGCCCGATCACGCTGGTGGTATCCCCGGAAGCAAAAACGATCTGGGGATTGACCTCCGCCGCGGTATTGACCACTTCCGTCCATTCGCGGCCGTAGACGCCGCCGGGGATAGCGAACTCGACTTCGTCGTCGCCGGCATTAAACATGAGGAGAACATCATCATCAATAATCGGGTTGCCGCGCTCATCGGGTTCGCGGATACCCGCACCGTTGAGGAACACCATGAGGGCCCGCGCGAACCCGGAATCCCAATCGGAATCTTCCATCTGGCTGGAATCGGGGCGGAACCATTCGATTTCCGGCAGGCAGCCTTCGCATACAGGATCGAAACCGGCCACGAAGCGCCGGCGCCGGAACACCGGGTGATTCTTGCGGAAAGCAATAGCAGCCCGCGTGAATTGCAGAATATCCATCTGGCGGTCATCGAGATCCCAATCCATCCACGCGATCTCATTGTCCTGGCAGTAGGTGTTGTTATTACCGCCCTGGGTGCGCCCAATTTCATCACCGTGGGAAATCATGGGAACGCCTTGGGAGAGCAGCAGGGTGGAGATGAAATTGCGGATTTGGCGTTCGCGCAGGTCGAGGATTTCGGGATTATCCGTGGGGCCTTCTTCCCCGCAATTCCAGGAGCGGTTATTCGATTCGCCATCCGCGTTGTTTTCACCATTGGCTTCATTGTGCTTCTCGTTATAAGAAACCAGATCGCGCATGGTGAAACCATCGTGGGCGGTCACGAAATTAATGGAAGCGAAGGGGCGGCGCCCGGAGGATTCATACAGGTCCGCGCTGCCCGTTAGCCGCGAAGCGAATTCCGGTAGGGCGGCCGGTTCCCCGCGCCAGAAATCACGCACGGTATCACGGTACTTTCCGTTCCATTCCGTCCACAACGGCGGGAAGCCACCCACCTGGTAGCCGCCTTCGCCCACATCCCAGGGCTCAGCAATGAGTTTGACCTGGGAAATAATGGGATCCTGCTGGATGATGTCAAAGAAGGAAGAAAGCTTATCCACCGCGTGAAGTTCGCGAGCCAGGGTGGAAGCCAAATCGAAACGGAAACCATCCACGTGCATCTCCGTCACCCAGTACCGCAGTGAATCCATAATGAGTTGGAGGGTATGCGGGGAGGTCATATTCAGGGAGTTCCCGGTCCCGGTGGTATCGAAATAGTGCCGCGGATCATCGGGGACCAGGCGGTAGTAGGAGCGGTTATCAATACCCTTGAAGGACAGGGTGGGACCCATGTGGTTCCCTTCCGCTGTGTGGTTGTAGACCACGTCAAGGATGACCTCAATATCGGCTTCGTGGAAGGCCTTGACCATGGCCTTAAACTCATCGACCTGCTCCCCGCGCGAGCGGGTGGCGTAGCCATCGTGGGGCGCGAAGAAACCGATGGTGTTATAACCCCAGTAATTGCTCAGGCCCCGATCCTGGAGCGAAGTGTCATTGATGAACTGGTGTACCGGCATGAGCTCAATAGCCGTCACCCCCAGGGAGGTGAAGTAATCGAGAATGGGCGGGTGGGTGAGACCCTGGTAGGTACCGCGTAATTCTTCGGGAACGTCCGGGTGGCGCTGGGTGAAGCCCTTCACGTGGGTCTCATAAATAATGGTCTCGTTGTATTCATGCTTGGGCGGGCGGTCATAGCCCCAATCGAAGTAGGGGCTGATAACCACGGAGACCGGCACGTGGCCCAGTGAATCCAAGGTGCACGGTTGCGAGGGATCGTTGAAGTCATAGGAAAAGACTTCCTGAGCATTGGTGATATTGCCTTCGATGGCTTTGGCGTAGGGATCCAGGAGGAACTTGGAAGGATCGCAACGCAGGCCCTGAGCCGGATCGTAGGGGCCGTAGACGCGGTATCCGTAACGCTGCCCGGGCCGAATTGAGGTGAGGTAACAATGCCAGACATTGGCATCAACTTCCCGCAGTTCCACGCGGGTTTCTTTGTTGTTATCGTCAAGCAGGCAGAGTTCGATTTTCTCAGCCACGGAGGAGTAGATCGCGAAATTCGTGCCGGTGCCGTCGAAAGTAGCGCCCAGCGGATACGGGTGTCCAGGCCAAATTCTCATACCTGAGTATCTCATACGAAAATGGGAATCTACTGAAAATCTAGCGAGACGGTGGGCGATACTGGGTTCGAACCAGTGACCTCTTCGGTGTGAACGAAGCGCTCTACCACTGAGCTAATCGCCCGGGCGACCGTAACGGCCCGTGCATCACGCAAGCTTATAGGGGGTGGGCGGGGAAACTCAAATTTAACTAACGTGGTGTGCACCTCACTGCCTCGGTTTGACCGGGTGCGCGGAATGTCGCTATAGTTTTTCGATGTCATCGACGTCGCCGCGGCGGTTCCCGCCACGGTTAACCCGGCCAGCGCGGCTTGGTTAGTGATTGTTGATCGGCCACGCGGATGTAGCTCAGTTGGTAGAGCGCGACCTTGCCAAGGTTGAGGTCGCGGGTTCGAGCCCCGTCATCCGCTCGGATGTGAAGAAAGGCAAAGCGGCACACGTGCCCATACTCCTCTCACGTATCCGGACGGTGGGTTGGCCGAGAGGCGAGGCAACGGCCTGCAAAGCCGTGTACACGGGTTCGAATCCCGTACCCACCTCGCGGGGCGATTGGCGCAGCGGGAGCGCGCTTCCCTGACACGGAAGAGGTCACTGGTTCGATCCCAGTATCGCCCACCACTATTTCCTTGCAGCGCCATTTTGACCCGGCTCTCACGGTTGGGTAAGCTAGTGGCTCGCTGTGAAACAGTGCGGATGTAGCTCAGTTGGTAGAGCGCAACCTTGCCAAGGTTGAGGTCGCGGGTTCGAGCCCCGTCATCCGCTCGGGCGATTGGCGCAGCGGGAGCGCGCTTCCCTGACACGGAAGAGGTCACTGGTTCGATCCCAGTATCGCCCACCATATTTATTCACCGCATATCGCCCTCCGTACCCACAGTCGCCCGGAATCAAAATGCAACAACAGCTACGTTAAGAAATTGTTTTGATGTCGTGGGGTTGCATCCTGTGGGGTCCGATGTCGTGGGGTTGCATCCTGTGGGGTCCGATGTGGTGTGGTTGCAGCCTGTGGAGCCCGCTGTCGCCAGGTTGCTTTTTGTGGGCATCACCGCTCACATCGTCCATGCTTGTCCGTGTCGAGCGGGTGATCGCACCAGAGCCAGCTAACAGAATGCCTAGGAAGTAAATGACCAAAGTCCCGGGTGTCCGCCTCAAGCTGGAAGCAATCATGCCATGAGCGTAAAAGCGCGCAACCACGCGGCAAAGCGGCGTTGTCGTGCGGAAAAAGCGGGTGGAAAAAGAACGGTGCACAGCCCTGCGTTAGGTCTTCCTGACTATATTTTCCGCAATCAAGCGGGTAGACCTATAGACGTAAACGAAAGGATGGATCAATGGCCGAAAAAGTTGTTATCGATGCTCTTCAGCGCACGCTGACCGATCTTATTGACCTCTCCCTGCAAGCTAAGCAGTACCACTGGAATATTCAGGGTGCGCGTTTCCGCGCCCTCCACCTCGCTCTTGATGAAGTTGTGTCCGTGACCCGCACTGACCTCGATGAGGTTGCCGAGCGCATTGCCACCATCGGGGGCTTCCCGGATGGTCGGGCCGTGACCGTCGCCAAGGAAAGCGGTCTGGATGATGCGGGCACCGGTCCCTTCAATGTGGACGATGTTTACACCGTGATGGCGGAGAAGCTCTACGGGGCCTCCCGGCGCATCCAGAATGACCTGTCCAAGGTGGACGAAGCCGATCCGCTCAGCGGTGACCTGCTCATCGGGGTCGCTCGCAACCTGGAGCTGCAGGGCTGGTTCATGAAGGCCGCCGCGGTCGAAAACTAAATCGCTCGCGCTGACGGGCGCACGCCGGCGGCTAGCGCGCGTCGGCACCTCGCCGCATCGCAGCCGTGACTCATAGCGAAGGGGACCATCTCACCAGGCGTGAGGTGCGTCCCCTTCGCCGTGTTCGCGGTAGGGCCGCGCGGGCGGGCCCGGAGCGAAACAGGTATCCTGGTGGGCGGGCATCCCCGGTCTGGATGCCGTGAAAAATAGAACTAAGGAGAAAACTATGCCCGCACGTCTATCCGTGGACGGCACCCTCGTCACCCTTGACGAACCGTGCCCGGGAACCGCCTACTTCGCCGCGGATCGCGCGATTGTCGCCCTGAAAGTTAACGGGGAACTCAAGGATTTGGCCACGGATTTGACCACGCTGGACGGTGCCGAGGTGGAAACCGTGCGTATCGACTCCCCGGACGGGCTCAATATTCTCCGCCATTCCGCCACCCACGTGCTGGCCCAGGCAGTCCAGCAGATCTACCCGGATGCGAATCTGGGCATCGGCCCCTTCATTGAGGACGGCTTCTACTACGATTTCGGCAATATTGACCCGGTCACCCCGGAGATGCTGAAAGAGCTCGAAAAGCGCATGAAGCGCATCGTCAAGGAAAATCAGCGTTTCGTGCGCCGTGAAGTCACCGAGGAAGAAGCGCGCCAGGAAGAAGCCTCCCAGCCCTATAAGCTTGAGCTCATTACCACCAAGGGCCACGATGCGGATGGCGCCAGCGTGGAAGTGGGCCATGGCGGGCTCACCATGTACGACAACGTCAACCGCCACGGCGATGTGGTGTGGACCGATCTGTGCCGCGGGCCCCACCTGCCCTCCACGAAGTTCATCGGCAATGGTTTCGCGCTCACCCGCGCCTCGGCCGCCTACTGGAAGGGCGATCAGAATAACGATCACCTCCAGCGCATTTACGGCACCGCCTGGCCGAGCAAAGAAGAACTGGATGCCTACCAGACCCGTATCGCCGAAGCGCAGCGCCGGGATCACCGCCGGCTGGGCACCGAACTCGACCTGTTCTCCTTCCCCGATGAAATTGGTTCCGGGCTTCCGGTCTTCCATCCCAAGGGCGGCATTATCCGCATGGAAATGGAAAATTACTCCCGCCAGCGTCATATTGAAGCCGGCTACGATTTCGTCAATACCCCGCATATCACCAAGGGGCAGCTCTTCCAAACCTCCGGGCATCTGTCCTGGTACAAGGACGGCATGTTCCCGGCCATGCGGGTGGATGAGGATCAGGATTACTACCTCAAGCCGATGAACTGCCCCATGCACTCCCTTATTTATAAGGCGCGCGGGCGTTCTTACCGCGATCTGCCGCTGCGGCTCTTCGAATTCGGGACGGTGTACCGCTACGAAAAGTCCGGTGTTATCCACGGCCTCACCCGCGCCCGCGGCTTCACCCAGGACGATGCCCATATTTACACCACCCGCGAGCAGATGCGCGAGGAACTTTCCTCCCTGCTCACCTTCGTGCTGTCCCTCCTCAAGGACTACGGCCTCAACGATTTCTACCTGGAGCTGTCCACCAAGGACCCCAAGAAGTTCATCGGGGATGATGACCTCTGGGAAGAAGCCACCCGCACCCTGGAAGAAGTGGCGCTCTCCTCAGGCCTAGAACTGGTGCCCGATCCGGAAGGCGCGGCGTTCTACGGCCCCAAGATCTCGGTGCAGGCCCGCGACGCTATCGGCCGCACCTGGCAGATGTCCACGATCCAGCTTGATTTCAACCTCCCCGAGCGCTTCGGGCTGGAATACACCGCGCCGGACGGCTCGCGCCAGCGCCCGGTTATGATCCACCGGGCCCTCTTCGGTTCCATCGAACGCTTCCTGGGCGTGCTGGTCGAGCACTACGCCGGGGCTTTCCCCGCCTGGCTCGCCCCCGTGCAGGTGCGTCTGGTGCCGGTGGCTGAAACCTTCAACGACTACTGCGAAGATATTGCCCGGCGCCTGCGTGAGCAGCATATCCGCGCCGAAGTGGATACTTCCGATGATCGCTTCGGTAAGAAGATTCGTAACGCCGCGAAGGAGAAGATTCCCTTCACCCTCATTGCCGGTGGGGACGACGTCGATGCCGGCGCCGTGTCCTTCCGTTTCCGTGACGGCGAACAGCATAACGGGGTCGCTATTGACGAAGCGATCGCGCATATCGTGGATGTGGTACGACGGCGCGCTAACGAGCCGGAAGCGGAGAAGTTCTAATGCTCTCTCGGAGCGGGCGGCCCCTGGCCCAGGCAATTTTCGGTCCCATTGCGCGCCTGTGCGTGCGCGCGGGGATCAGCGCCGATGCCGTAACGATCACCGGGACCGTGGCGGTGGTGGCCTGCGCGCTCATCCTCTATCCCCTCGGGCACCCGGTGTGGGCCTCCTGGATTATCGGTATCACCGTGATTTTCGATAGCCTTGACGGCCAAATCGCCAGGCTCACCGGAACCGCCTCCCGTTGGGGTGCCTTCCTGGATTCCACCCTGGACCGCCTGGCAGATTCCGCGATATTCTGCGGGATCCTGCTGTGGATCGTGCGCTGGAATATCGGGGCTGCCGCGGGGCTCACCGAGTGGCTGGCCCTGGCCTGCCTGGCGGCCCTGCCGGCCGCGCTGTGTACCTCCTATGCGCGCGCCCGCGCCGAAGCGGTGGGATTTACCGCGAATGTGGGGATCAGTGAACGCGCTGACCGGCTCGTGATTGTGCTCCTCGGGGCGTTGATTACCGGCTACGGGGCGAGCGCCTGGGTGTTGTTGGTTGCCCTGGCCTACCTCGCGGTAGCCGGGTGGATCACGGTGGCCCAGCGCATGGTGACTGTTTACCGGCAGTCCCGCGTAGCCGCAACGCAGCACGGCGCGGAGGACTGCGCCGATGAACGCGTTGCCGGTGATCCGAGTTCCGGTAAACAGAGTGCCGGTGACCGGGCCGGCCGGGGGAGCGGCCAGTGAATCTCGGCAATCTTCTTTTCCGCGCCACCGGGGCGGTGGCCCGACTCCCCGAACCGGTGGGCCGCGGTCTCTTCGCCGCGGTCGGAACGCTCGCTGGAACCCTGCCGCTGCGCGGAACCCAGCAGCTGCGCCGCAACCTGGCGCGGGTACGGCCAGATGCGCGCGGGCGCGCTGCCCGCCGGCTGAGCCGCGCGGCCATGCGTTCCTATATGCGCTACTATTACGAAGCTCTGCGCCTGGGAACCTGGGAAGCCGATGATTTCGCGGCGCGGGTTATTGAGGACGGCCTGGATTCTGCCCGCGCGGAATTTGCCCGCGGCCACTCCCTCATCGGTGCACTTATGCACATGGGGAATTGGGATATGGCCGGGGCCTGGTCGCGCTATTTCCTCGCCCCCGTGCACACCCTGGTCGAAAAGCTCGAACCGGCCGAGGTATTCGAGCGCTTCGTGCGCCTGCGTGAAAATATTGGGATGGTTATCTATCCCGTGGTCAAAGGTGGCGGGGCTATTCATCGCCTCGCGGAGGACACCCGGCAGGGCCCCATTCTGGCCCCGGTTCTCGCGGATCGGGATCTCACCGCCTCCGGGGTGGAAGTGGAATTCTTCGGGGAGAAGATGCTCGCCGCCGCCGGGCCGGCCATTCTTGCCATAGACACCGGCTGCGCCGTCGTTCCTATTTTCTCCTACTACGTGAAAAAGGAACGTACCCGGGCCGTACCCACCCGGTGGCGCATGGTGTTGCGCAGCGGCGCACCTATTCGCGCACGAGTGGATGCCGCGGCTTCCCCGCATGAGCGCCACGCGGATATCGCGCGCATCACCCAGGAATGGATCACAGCTTTTGAAAGCGTGCTGGTCGAGCACCCTGAGGACTGGCATATGCTCCAACCCGTTTTCGTTGCCGATTTGGACCCCGAGCGCTACCGCGCCAACCGCGAAAAAGCCGCCCGGGAGCTCGCGCGCCGGCAAGCAGAGTACGACGCGAAGGAAGGAACGCCGTGAACATCGGGATTGCCTGCCCCTATTCGTGGGACGTGCCCGGGGGAGTGGGATTCCATATCCGGGATCTAGCTGAGGAACTCATCGCCCGCGGGCACAGTGTTTCGGTGATCGCTCCGAGTGAAGAAAACGAGGCACTGCCCGATTACGTGGTGCCGGTGGGCGCCTCCGTGGCGATTCCCTATAACGGTTCGGTGGCGCGCCTCTCCTTCGGGCCGCGCGTCAATCGGGCGGTGCGGCGCTGGCTACGCGACGGGAATTTCGATGTGCTCCATGTGCACGAACCCTTCGTTCCCTCTGTGTCGATGCTCGCGCTCATGAGCGCGGAATGCCCGGTGGTCTCCACCCACCACACCGCCATGGATCGCTCCCGGGCTTTCGACCTTTTCTCCCCGGTGCTGCGCCCCATCCTGGAAAAAATCCAGGCGCGGATCGCGGTTTCCCAAGAAGCACGCCGCACCACCGTGCAATATTTAGGCGGGGACGCTTTTATTATTCCCAACGGCGTGTACACCGCTGATTTCGAGGTGCCGCGCGATGCCCGCTTCACCGGCACGCCCGATTCGCCCACTTTCGGATTCCTCGGCCGCCTGGACGAACCGCGCAAGGGCCTGCCCGTACTGGCCGCCGCCGCCCCGTTCATCCTGCGCGACTACCCGCAAGCGCGCTTCTTCGTGGCCGGGAAAGGCGATGAGGAAGCCGCCCGGGAACTCTTCGGGGAGGCGGCCACCCAGGTGACCTTCCTCGGGCCGGTCAGCGATGCTGATAAAGCCGCGATGCTCGCCAGCGTGGACCTCTACGTGGCCCCCAATACCGGGGGTGAATCCTTCGGAATTATTCTTATCGAAGCGATGAGCGCGGGCGGTTTCGTGCTCGCCTCGGATATTCCTGCTTTCCGTGCGGTACTGGGCGGGGGAACCTTCGGGGATCACTTCGCCAACGAAGACCCGGAGGATCTGGCTCGGGTTGCGCTGGCGGCCCTGCGCGATCCACAACGCCGGGCCCGGGTGGCCCAGGCCGGCCAGGCCGAAGCCCAGCGTTACGACTGGTCCACGGTGGCCTCCCAAGTCTTTGCCGTGTACGAGACCGCGGTCCGCACCGCCCACATGGAGGTAGAGCAGTGAATCTTTGGTGGTCCCTTGCCCTTCTCGCCGGTGTGGTGCTCCTTCTGCTCGGGTTCAGCGCGGCCCTGGCGGCCCGCCGCCTCGACCGCCTCCACACCACCCTGCTGAAATCCCGCCGGGCGGTGGAACAGGCCCTCGCTGCCCGAGCCCGCACCGCCTACGATATGGCGATGTCCGGGGAGCTGGATATGGCCGGGGCCCTTATCCTCACCGATAGTGCGCAGCGGGTACTTTCTGCTTCCATGCTCCCGGTGGTGGCGGACGGATTGGAGGCTCTGCCCGGTGATATGCGCGCAGATCTGCCCGATCCGGTGGTGGCTGCCCGGGAGCGGCGCGCGGTGGAATCCGAGCTTTCCCGCGCCCTGCGCCTCACCGTGGATGAGCTGGACCCGAATGATATTACGGACGCGGCGGCCCGCGAATTTTACCGGCGCTTGGAGCGCGCCCGCCTCGATGTGCGCATGACGCGCTCCTTCCATAATTCGCATGTGGATCAGGCCCGCCGGGTGCGTAATTCCCGGGTCCTTTCCATTTTCCCCATCGCCGGGCACGCCCCGGTCCCGCAAACCATCGATATTGATGATGAATAAGAGCACCCGATGACCACTACCCCGCGGCGCGCCGCGCGCATTATCGCCCTGGATGAGGCCGGCCGTGTCCTCCTCATCCGCGGCCACGACCGGGATGACCCCACCCACCGCTGGTGGTTCACGCCCGGTGGGGGATTGGAAGATGCGGAAAGCCCCCGAGCGGCAGCGGTACGGGAATTTCGGGAGGAGACCGGCGTCGTCGTAACTGAAACGGAACTCATCGGGCCGGTCCTGCGCCGGCACGCAACTTTTCGTTTCGCGCGTGCCACCCTCAACCAAGACGAAGTATTTTTCGCGGTGCGCCTCGACGCGGAGCGCGGCCGTGCGGCGGTGACCGGACGTGGGCGGGCCTGGACCGCGGCGGAAGAAGAACTCCTCGACGCCATCCACTGGCGCACCGGCACGCAGCTCATAGGCTCACCGAGCGAGCGGGTCTACCCGGCGGGCCTCGCGGAGCTCGCCGCCCAGGTGCATGCCGGCTGGGACGGCACCTGCCGCGAGATGTGGGACAACTGAAGCGCGGGAAAACTCAGGCGCAGGAAAACTGAACACCGAGAGAACCGGTCTTCGGAACAATTGTGGCGCGCTGCGGCCCGGGTAATAGTTCCCCGGCCGCGAACCGCGTACAATGGCTCCGGAAGTTTTTATCTACTCGGGAGGACACGTGTCAGGACACTCCAAGTGGGCAACCACCAAGCATAAGAAAGCCGCTAATGACGCCAAGCGTGGCAAGCTCTTCGCGCGTCTGGTCAAGAACATCGAAGTGGCGGCGGCAACCGGTGGTGGCGATCCCGCGGGTAACCCCACGCTCTTTGACGCGATCCGCAAGGCCAAGCAGAACTCGGTGCCGGCCGATAATATCGATCGCGCCGTTAAGCGTGGTTCGGGTGAAACTGATGATTCCATCCAGTACGAAGCCATTACGTACGAAGGTTACGGCCCGGGCGGGGTGGCTATCCTCATCGAATGCCTGACCGATAACCGCAACCGCGCCGCCTCGGATGTGCGCACCGCCCTCACTCGCAATGGCGGAACGCTGGCGGATCCCGGTTCGGTTTCCTACCTCTTCAACCGCCGCGGTGTGGTGGAAGCGGTCAAGGGGGAGAACACTGAGGACGACGTCCTCATGGCCGTTCTTGACGCCGGCGCCGAAGAAATTGAGGACGACGGCGATACCTTCACCATCTACTGCGCCGCCAGCGATGTGGTAGCTGTGCGTACCGCGCTCCAGGAAGCTGGAATTGACTACAATTCCGCCGAATCGCGCTTTGTGCCCTCCACCAATGTGCCTCTCGACCGGAGCGGCGCGGAAAAGCTCCTCAAGCTCACCGATGCCCTCGACGATGTGGACGATATTCAAGAGGTCTACACCAACGCGGATATTGCCGACGAGATCCTCGCCGAGCTCGAGGGTGAGTAGTGCGCATTCTGGGGATTGACCCGGGACTCACGCGCTGCGGGTTGGGAACCATTGATGCCGATGTGACGCGGCGGGTACGCCTGGTGGATATGCGGGTGGCGCGTTCCCCGGTGGACCTGGCCCCGCATCGGCGTCTTCTCCTCATCGCGGATGAAATTGACGCGGTCATCGCGGATTTTTCCCCCGAGGTTGTGGCGGTGGAACGCGTTTTCGCGCAGGAAAATGTGCGTTCGGTAACCTCCACCGCGCAGGTGGCCGGTATCGCGATGCTGGCCGCCGCCCGCGCCCAGCTGCCCCTCGGCCTGCATTCACCCTCCGAAGTGAAGGCAGCGGTGACGGGTTCGGGGCGCGCCGGGAAACTCCAGGTGCAAAATATGGTCCAGCGGATTTTGGGTTTAGCGGAACTGCCGCGCCCCAAGGACGCCGCGGATGCCCTGGCCATCGCGATTACCCACGCCTGGCGCGGGGGCGCCCACGCCCTGGACGCCACGGTTGATAACGGCCAGCACGGCGGGGCCGGCACCCTCCCGCGCGCCGAAGGAGCCGATTTAACACCGGCGCAGCGCATGTGGGCGGGAGCCGAACGCATGAGCCGGCGCGCCGGTGCGGTCTCCCCGCACCGCTCCGCTAGCGGTTAGAGTCATGAGGAAGGGAGCCCGGAGTGATTGCAAGTATTCGCGGAACTGTAAGCCGTATTACCACCACGTTCGCGGTGGTGGAGGTCGGCGGGTGGGGCGTCAAAGTTTTTGCGACGCCGGATACCCTCTCGCGCCTGCGGGAAGGCGCGGAAGCTTTTCTCTACACCTCGCTGGTCGCCAGCCGTGACGATCTGCCCTCCCTCTACGGTTTTAGCGAAGCCGACGAGCGCGACGTTTACGAAATCATGCAGACGGTTTCCGGAATCGGCGCCAAAGTTGCGCTCGCGCTCCTCTCCGTCCACACCCCGAATGCCCTGCGCGCCGCCGTGCAATCCAAGGACGAGGCTGCCCTCACGCGGGTCCCCGGTATCGGTAAGAAAAGCGCCCAGCGCATTATTTTAGAGCTGGGTAATAAGCTCGGCCCGGCTCCGGTGGCCGCCGGCGAAACAGCCAGCCCCGAGGCGGATCCGAGTGCCGTAGTTGCCGGTCTGGTGGGACTGGGGTGGAAGGAAAGCGACGCCGTCGCCGCTTATGAAGAAGCGCGCACGCAAATACCGCAGGGCACCGTGGCCCAGCTGCTGCGCGCCAGTCTGCAAGTACTAGGGGCCCGCCGATGAGCGAAGATATGTCCTTCGACGCCGGCCTGGTCTCCCCGGAAGCCAGCGAAACGGAACGCGCCGCCGAAGCGGCCCTGCGCCCGCGCCAGCTCTCCGAATTCGTGGGCCAGGACACCGTGCGCGACCAGCTCTCCCTCGTGCTCCAGGCCGCGGTACAACGCGGTCGCACCCCGGACCACGTGCTCCTTTCCGGGCCGCCGGGCCTGGGGAAAACCACCCTCGCCATGATTATTGCCGCGGAAGTGGGCGGGGCGCTGCGCCTGACCTCCGGCCCGGCGATTCAACATTCGGGTGACCTGGCCGCGATTCTTTCCTCCGTGCAGGAAAACGACGTCCTCTTTATCGACGAAATCCACCGCCTGGCCCGCAACGCCGAAGAAATGCTCTACCTGGCCATGGAAGATTTTCGGGTGGACGTGATGGTGGGGAAGGGCCCGGGCGCCACCTCGATTCCGTTGCCGCTGCCGTTCTTCACGGTAGTAGGGGCGACGACGCGCGCCGGCTTACTGCCCGCTCCTTTGCGTGATCGCTTCGGCTTTACGGCGCACCTGGAATATTACGAACAGCGCGATCTGGCCCGTATTGTCCGGCGTAATGCCGTCAAGCTCGGCCATACCATTACCGAGGATGCGGCCCAGGAAATTGCCGGGCGTTCGCGCGGCACCCCGCGTATCGCCAACCGGCTGCTGCGCCGCGTGCAGGACTGGGCGCAGGTGCGCGGCACCGGGGATCTGGACCTGCGGGCCGCGCGGGCTGCCCTCGATCTTTTCCAGGTGGATCCGGCCGGGCTGGATCGCCTCGACCGCGCGGTGCTCGAAGCGATCTGCACCCGTTTCGGGGGTGGGCCGGTGGGCCTGACCACCCTCGCGGTGTCGGTCGGCGAAGAACCCGAAACGGTGGAAACCGTGGTGGAGCCCTATTTGGTGCGTGAAGGCTACCTGGTGCGTACCCCGCGCGGGCGGATGGCGGCCCCGCGGGCCTGGACACACCTGGGTTTAACTCCGCCTACAGATTAGTTTCGTCACGGCCGCCGGTGTTTGCAGCTATGCACGGTAAACTGGCACGGTAATTATTGTCTTTTCCAAGGAGCTTTCGCGTGGAATTCGCCATCATGGGCATCATCCTGGTGGGGATGGTGCTGTTCATGTCCCAGTCCAATAAGAAGGCCCGGGCACGTGCTGAAGAACACCGCAATAGCATTCTGGTGGTCGGCACGGATGTCATGACCACCGCTGGTTTTTACGGGCGCATTGTTGCGATTGACGGGGATGCGGTGACGCTCGAAAGTCCCTCCGGGGATGAAACTGTGTGGTCGCGCCTGGCCATTCGGGAGCAAGCCTCTATTCCCTTCGCGCCGGTCAGTGAAGAAGAAGCGGCGGCGGAAGATGCCGCGGAAGCCGCCCGCCTGAGCGCTTCGGAAGAATCCGGGGCCGGGGCGGTCGCGGATAATGCCGCGGGAACCGGTGCGCCCACTAGCGCGGCCACCCCGGAAGTGACCGGTCACGTGACTCCTCGGAGCACGGACTCGGCTTTTGGTGAAAAGAAAGATGAGTCGGGCTCGGCCTGGAAGTAAACACTATGTCTCAATCTAAAAATTCCGGCGTCCGGTTATCCTGGCGCCGGATCATTACCCTTGCGATCTTGGCGATCGCGCTCTTCGTCTCCCTGGGCGTGGGCTCGGTAGCGGGATCCGGATCGGAATCCCGGTGGACCCCGAATTTCGCCCTCGACCTGGAAGGGGGCACGGAGCTTATTCTCACCCCGAAGACCACGGACAATTCCGAGATCACCTCGGAAGATGTCAACCAGGCGATTGAAATTATTCGCCAGCGCGTGGACGCCTCGGGTGTGGCAGAAGCGGAGATCACCTCCCAGGGTGGCTCGAATATTGTGGTGGGTCTGCCCGGGCACCCCAGCCAGGAAACCCTCGACCTCGTGCGCAATTCCGCGGTGTTGCGGATGCGCCCGGTGCTCGCCATGGCGAACCCGGGAACCATGAAGGGCGAAGGTGAGAACGCCGCGCCTCTCACCGGTACCGCGCTGGAAGAAGCCGCCATGAAGGCCGCCGACGCGGACGGGGACGGCAAGCTCTCCACCACTCCGCCTAGCGAGCCCACCAGCGCTTCGGATCCGGCCTGGGCCAAAACCGAGCGGGTCACCTACGATGCGCTGACTTTGGATTGCACCGCGGAAAACCCCGCCACCGCTCCGGAAGAAAACCCGGATACCGCGCTGGTGGCTTGCGGGCAAAGCGAAGATTCCAAAACCGGCGAAGTGACGCCTTACAAGTACGTGCTCGGCCCGGCCGAAATTGCCGGAACGAACTTGACGCGCGCCACCTCCGGTTTCGATCAGCAGCAGGGCCAGTGGATCGTGCAGCTGGAATTCGATAACGAGGGCGCCCAGAAGTTCTCCGAAGTGACCGGGCGGCTGGTGGGCTTACAAAGTCCCCAAAACCAATTCGCTATCGTGTTGGACGGGCGCGTCATTTCCTCCGCGGTTCCGCAAACGCAGATTTCGGGTGGGCAGGCCAGTATTAACGGTTCCGGTATTAATGCGACGACGTCGCGCGTGCTGGCCAATCAGTTGCAATTCGGTTCGCTGCCCCTGGAATTCGAGGTGCAATCCGAACAGCAAATTTCGGCCACCCTCGGTTCTGAATCGCTGCGCGCGGGCCTGGTGGCCGGGTTGATCGGTCTTGTGCTTATTGTTCTTTACCTCGTCTGGCAGTACCACGCCCTCGCCATTGTGGCGGTGGGTTCGGTGGTGCTTGCCACGGGTCTGTCCTACGGGGTTATTTGTTTGCTCTCCTGGGTGATGGGTTACCGATTGTCGATGGCCGGCGTCGTCGGCCTGGTTATTTCCATCGGTATTACGGTCGATTCCTTCATCGTGTTCTTCGAACGTATCCGCGATGAGATTCGTGACGGGCACGCTGTCCGCACCGCGGTGCAGCGCGGTTGGAAGCGCGCGACCCGCACGATTATCGCCTCTGACTCCGTCAACCTCATCGCGGCCGGGGTGCTCTACTTCATCGCGGTGGGTTCGGTGCGCGGTTTCGCCTTCACTTTGGGGCTCACCACCATCCTCGACCTCGTCGTCGTCTTTATGTTTACCTATCCGCTTATGACGCTGCTGGTGCGCACCAAGTTCTTCGGCGGGGGGCACCCGGCATCGGGTATGTCCGCCAAGCATTTGGCGCATACCCCGGCGTACCGCGGCCGTAAGGTTCCCGGGGAAGGCTCGCTCGCCGAGCGGCGCACCCGGGAACGCCGGGCCGCTCTCCCCGCGAGCAGCGAGGGAAAGGAGAACGCCTAATGTCGATGTACAGCTTAGGTAATGATCTCTACTCCGGGCGGCGCAGCTTCAAAATTGTGCAGCGGCGCAAGACCTGGTACACCATCGCGATTATCTGCGTAATCGCCTCGTTTATCGCGCTGTTCACCCGCGGACTCAATATGGGTATTGAGTTCACCGGGGGATCCCAGTTCACGGTCTCGGAAGCGCAAACCACCGATCAGCGCCTCGCCTCGGATATCATGGCCCGCCACGGCGGGGATGAAGCCGCGCGCGTGGCCCAGGTGGGGGAGAACTCCCTGCGTATCCAGACCTCGGCGAATGCCGACGGTACCGGGGTGGGGAACGCGGAAACGGAAGCGATTCGCACGGAATTAGCCGAAGCTTACGGCACCTCCGTTCAGAATGTCACCTCCACCTATATCGGCCCAGTATGGGGGCAGGATATTTCCACGAAGGCCCTCCAAGGTTTCGTGGTCTTTATCGTGCTGGTGCTGCTGGCCCTCTGGGCCTATATGCGGTCCTGGCGTAATGCCCTGGGTGCTATCGTTGCGCTCTTCCACGATCTTGTGGTGACGGTGGGGATTTACTGCCTCTTCGGTTTCGAATTCACGCCGTCCACCGTTATCGGCCTGCTGACCATCCTCGGGTACTCCCTGTACGACACCGTGGTGGTCTTCGATAAGGTTCGTGAAAATACCGAACACGTGCTGCGCCAGCACCGCGTGACCTTCGGGGAATCCACAAACCACGCTGTCAATCAGACCCTTATTCGCTCCATTAACACCTCGGTCACCTCGATTATGCCGGTGGCCTCTATCCTCTTTATCGGGGTGTACCTCATGGGTGCGGGGACGCTGCGTGATCTGGCGCTGGTGCTCTTCGTGGGTCTGTTGCTCTCGGCGTACTCCTCCATCTTCTTGGCCGCGCCCCTCGCCGTCACCCTGACGAATGCCGATCCGCGTATCAAGGCTCATAACGCGGAAGTGGCCGCCGCGCGCGCCGAACGCGTTGAGGCCGGCGGCGTTGCCGAAGAAGACGTGGTATCTGCGGTTCTTGAACCGGGTCACCATCTCGGTAATGCAGCGCAGCCGCGCCGCAAGAAGAGGAGCAAGAAGTGAGTAGTGCGTTTTCTTCGCAACTCGTGGAACTCGCGGCCAGCCGGGTGCGAGAACGTGAAAACTTCCCGGCCCCCGGGGTGATCTTTCGCGATATCACCCCGCTCATAGCCGACGGTGAAGCTTTCCACCTCTTTATTGATGAGCTGGCGCGCCACTACGAAGGTAAGATCGACGCCGTCGCCGGGCTGGAATCACGCGGATTTATTTTGTCCGCTCCGCTGGCCTACGCCATGGGTCTGGGGATGGTCACCATCCGCAAAGCCGGGCGCCTGCCCGGGCCGGTGATCGGGGTTGATTATGAACTGGAATACGGTTCGGCCCGCATGGAAGTTCAGCCCTTTAATATTGAAGATGGACAGCGCGTTCTCATCATCGATGACGTTCTCGCCACCGGTGGAACCGCACACGCCGCCTGTGAGCTGGTAGAAAGCTCAGGCGGGATTGTGGCCGGCCTGTGCATGCTCATTGAGCTGGCAGGTATGGGCGGCCGGGAGCGTCTGGCCGGTAGGCAGGTCGAAGCGGTGCTAACCTTCGATTAAGTCAAGAGGGGAGTAGGGCATGTCGGAATCGCAAGGTCCGCGGGTACTATCGCGGCTATCGTGGTTGACCGGACGCACGGCCAGCCAGGTTCCTGATGCCCTGGAACCCCTTATGCGCGCCCTGGGAAATGTGGATAAGGAACGCATTATCCGGGCGTATAACGTGGCGGAGGAATGCCACCGCGGCCAGAAGCGGCGCTCAGGAGAGCCGTATATTACGCATCCGGTCGCGGTGGCAACCATCCTCGCCGAACTCGGTATGGATGAGGACACTCTCGTGGGAGCCCTCCTCCATGACACGGTGGAAGATACCGGATACACCCTCGAGCAGGTCCGGGAGAATTTTGGTTCCACCGTGGAACTCCTCGTGGACGGGGTCACGAAGCTCGATAAGGTCGAATACGGGGAAGCCGCGCAGGCTGAAACCGTACGCAAAATGGTGATCGCGATGTCTAAAGACATCCGCGTACTCCTCATTAAACTTGCCGACCGGCTTCATAATGCCCGCACCTGGCGTTTCATGCCGCAGGAAAAGGCGCGCTCCAAGGCGCATGAAACCCTGGAAATTTACGCGCCCCTCGCGCATCGCCTCGGCATGAATTCCATTAAATGGGAACTTGAAGATCTTTCCTTCAAAACCATGTACCCTGAGGTCTACGCCGAAATCGAATCCCTGGTGCAAGAACGCACCCCGGAACGCGAAGCGTATATCGCGAAAATCAAGGCGATCTTGGAGCGGGAGCTCAAGACTTCCCATATCAAATGCACGATCACCGGCCGCCCCAAGCACTATTACTCCATCTATCAGAAAATGATTTTGCGGGGTAAGGACTTCGAGGATATTTACGACCTTGTGGGCGTGCGGGTGCTGGTAGAAACCATCCCGGATTGCTACGCGGTTCTGGGCGTGGCCAATACGATTTTCACGCCGATTCAGGGGCGAATCAAGGACTATATCACCACCCCGAAATTCAACCTCTACCAGTCAATTCACACCACGGTCATCGGCCCGGATAACCGTTCCCTGGAAATCCAGATCCGCACCTACGATATGCATCGACGCGCCGAATACGGCGTGGCCGCGCACTGGCGTTACAAAGAAAACCCGAATGCCACCAAGCGCGGGGGCGGTGCCGCGAAAGTCGATGAAGAAACCACGCAGCTTAACTGGTTGCGCCAGCTGGTCGATTGGCAGCGGGAAACCGCGGACCCGGCGGAATTCCTCGAATCACTCTCCTATGAGATCTCCGGCAATAAGGTTTATGTTTTTACCCCGGCCGGGGAAGTCATGGAACTTCCCACCGGTGCCACCCCGGTCGATTTCGCCTATGCCGTCCACACTGAAGTGGGGCACCGCACCGTGGGTGCGCGGGTGAATGATCGCCTTGTCACCCTAGACCACAAGCTGGAATCGGGGGATACGGTCGAGATCATTACCGCGAAAAGCCCCGATGCCGGACCTTCCCTCGGCTGGCTTGATTTTGTGGCCAGCCCGCGCGCCCGCGCCAAGATCCGGGTGTGGTTCAAGAAGAGCCGCCGGGATGAAGCGGTGGAAGAAGGCAAGGATAAGCTGGCCCGCGCTATCCGCAAGCGCAACCAGCCCGTCCAGCGCCTCATGAGCCATGACACCCTCGCGGAAGTCGCACGGGAAGCCGGGCGCAGTTCCGTGGATGATCTGTACGCCGGTATCGGGGAAGGGGATATTTCCCCCGAAACCGTGGTGCGTAACCTCATTACCTCCCAGGGCGGGCAGGCCGGGGTGGAAGAAACCCTGGCGGAGGCCGTGACCCCGAACCGTATTTCGCGGCGGCAGAGCACCGCGAGTACCGATAACGCCGTGGTGGTCCAGGGCATGGAAGCCGGCGATGTTATGGTCAAACTGGCCCGCTGCTGCACCCCGGTTCCCCCCGATGCCATCGTCGGTTTCGTGACCCGCGGCTCGGGAGTATCGATTCACCGGGCGGATTGCCCCAATGTGGAACAGCTGCAAAAGCAACCCGAACGCTTCCTCGAGGTGCATTGGGCCGATGATTCCGAAGCTGTCTACGTGATCCAGGTCCAGGTGGATGCCCTGGACCGCCAGGGCTTGCTTTCCGATATTTCCCGGGCTCTGCTGGATAACGGGGTGAATCTCCTAGCCGGCAATATGATGACCACCAAGGAACGCATGGTGCGTAACACCTTCACTTTCGAGATGGCCGACCCCCACCACCTGGCCCGGGTGCTCGCTGACTTACGCAAAATCGAAGGTGTGTACGACGCCTACCGGGTCACCAACTCGAAGCCCGCCAACCAGCGCCGGGTGGAACCCCCGCGCGGCTAGCGCAGGGCAATGGCACGCAACGCACTGCGGGCGGCGGCATGCTGCCGCCCGGCGAGGCTCCGTGCTACCGCGTCCCACTCATCAGCTTCGAGAAGGCGACGCCGCGCCACTTCCAATGCGCAGGTAATCGCGAGGTGAAGTTCTTCCTGGTGGAAAATATCCGTGATTGTGCGCGGCAGGGTAGTCAAGCACAAGCCTGCTATTGATTGGCGTTCCTCGGGTGGCGGCTTGCGGCGAGCCCGAGACTTCACCCGCACGCTACAGACCCGCACCAGCCGGTCCGCCGGCCAATACCCGGTATGAACCCATAGTGCGCTCAGGGTGATGGCAATAGCACCGCTTCCCACCAACGGGGCAAGAAGAGAGGCCCGCAGCGCCCGATAGGCAGCGCAATCAGCCGCGCACACCAGCCCGGGGGCATATTCCACCAGCAAACCAGCATTGATATCCAGGCGCTGCACCGCATCCACATACATACCGAGAGTGTGCGATGGCGAAGAAAATAGCGCAAGCCGCTATCCCCAGGCGGGGAGAGCGGCTTGCGTTTATCCACAGGTAGGAAAAGTTACAGATCCTTGTTGACCTGCTCGAGCCAGGCCACGCGAGCGGCCCGTGCTTCGTTCAGCTCGGTGAGCTTCTTTTCATCGCCGGACTGCTGGGCCTGGGCGATTTCCTCATCGAGTTCGGCAATAAGCGCTTCGAGCTGGGCGGCCATCCCGGAAGAACGCTGCTGCTTTTCCGGATCGGTGCGGTTCCAACGGTCGTTTTCCGCCGCGCGGACCTTCTCTTCAATTTCCCGCATGCGGCCTTCGGTCCGGGCAATATCACCGCGGGCCACGAAGCCGATCTCATCCCAGCGTTCCCCGATCTCACGGAGCTTTTCGCGGGCTTCATCCACATTGGTAATGGGAAGAAGAGCTTCGGCTTCCGCCACCAATTCAAGTTTGGCGGCCAGGTTTTCCGCGTACTGGCTATCCACCTGGCTGAAATGCGCGTCCCGGGCATCGTAGAAGGGCTGACGGGCAGCCATGAAACGCTCCCAGAGCTTATCGTCATCGCGGCGCCCGGCCCGCCCGGCCCGCTTCCACTCATCCATGAGTTCGCGGTAGCGTTCCCCGGTTTCCCGCCAATCGGTGGAGGAGGAAAGCGCGGCAGCTTCCGCGATGAGCTTCTCCTTAGTGGCCTTCACCTGGCTGCGGCGCACATCCAATTCCTTGTAGTGGTTGCGCCGGGCCCGATCAAAGGTGGAACGGGCGGTAGCGAAACGCCGCCAGAGCGCTTCTTCGGTGGGGCGATCAATACGGGCACCCTGGCGCTGGGCCCGCTTCCAGTTCTCAAAAAGATCATTGAGCTCAGCGCGGGTATTCTGCCAGTGGATCGTATGCGGATTCGCGTTGGCGATTTCCTCAGCGCGTTCCACAATCTGGGTGCGCTCCTGGAGGGCAGCTTCCTTGGCTGCGGCACGCTGGGCCGCGTATTCCTTGGCCCGCACCGCCACGACTTCCTCAAGCTTATCGAGGCGGGTGCGCAGCGCCGCGATATCACCCACGGCGGCTGGTTCGGCCAGTTCCTTACGCAAGGATGCGATTGACTTGCGGCTTTCTTCGGGAGATACGTGGTGGGCGCGCGTTTCTGCCAGGCTCACCTGGGTATCCAGGTCAATATAGCGGCGGATATAGAATTCCAGGGCATCATCTTCGGTGCCGGAAGCCGCGTAGTGGCCAACGACCCGTTCGGTATCCCCATCCTTGAGCCACACCTTCCCTTCGTCGTCCACACGCCCGAACGGACGGGCTTTGGCGACGGCGGCCGGATCCAGCGGCGCGGGAGCGGGCTGAGCGGGATGAGCTGTGGACATTGTTACTCCTTGTGGAGAAAGAGGCGTGCGGTACACGCCGCGGGACAATTTTAATTCTTACGGTATACCACAATTGTGCCACGGTAAAAGGGATTCCGGGTGTCAGTAGGAAAAAATCGGGAGAAAGGATACGGTTAATGCATGATTTTCTTGCGGTATTCCGATACTGCCCTGGAGGCGAATTGCTATATTATGGCCGACCCTACTCACCGGGTCGCCCTGGTTATTGATGCGGGAGCGGGAAGCGCGCCGTGGGTGGAGCGCACCCTGGCCGCCCGCAACCTGCGCCTGGGCGCGGTGCTGGCAACCCACGGGCACGGGGATCACGTATGGGATGCCGGGGTAGTGGCCGGCTCGAGCGTACCGTGCTATATCGCCGAAGGTGATGCCTACCGGCTGGATAATCCCATTGCCAACGCTTTTTACGCGCCGCTCGTCCTGGCGGCCACCGGGGGGCGCTCCTGGGTGAAACCGGAGAAGATCGTGCCCCTTCCCGAAGAGATATACGGGGAAGGAACGGAGTTGGTTCCCGGCGTGCACCTGCGCGCCATCGCCACCCCCGGGCATACCGAAGGCTCAACCGTGTTCCTCTTCTCGGGGCGTTTCGAAGCGGATCCGGAAACTCCGCAGCTTCCCGATTGGGGCTTCGGGGAGAATTTCATGATCACCGGAGATGTGCTCTTCCGGGACGGGGTGGGCCGCACCGACCTCGCGGGTGGGAACGATGCGCAGATGCGCGCCTCCTTGCGCACCATCGTTGCCGAGGTGGACGGCTCCACGATTTTCTTCCCCGGCCACGGCAAACCTTCCACCCTGGCACGCGAACTCAAAGCCTCGCCGTACCTGCGCGCCTATATTGCGATGAAGTGAAAGAATAGTACCTATGAAAATTGCGCCGATCTCCGGTTTTCCCGAATGGCTCCCGCAAGCTCGCATTGTGGAGCAGAAAGTTCTTGACACCCTGCGCTCCACCTTTGAACTGCACGGTTTTTCGGGGGTGGAAACTCGCGCCGTCGAACCTATGGATCAGCTCCTGCGCAAGGGCGAAACCTCCAAAGAAGTCTATGTGCTGCGCCGCCTCCAGGGCGAGGAGGGCCAGGATTCTGGCCTTGGCCTCCACTTCGATCTCACCGTGCCGCTGGCCCGCTACGTGCTGGAGAACGCCGGGAAGCTCGATTTCCCCTTCAAGCGCTACCAGATCCAAAAGGTCTGGCGCGGCGAACGCCCCCAGGACGGGCGTTTCCGGGAGTTCTACCAGGCCGATGTTGATGTGGTCGGCCAGGATACCCTCGCCTTCCACCACGATATTGAGCTGCCCCTCGTCATGGTGGATGCGCTGAGCAAGCTTCCCATCCCGCGGGTGCGGGTGCGTGCCTCGAACCGCAAACTCGCCCAGGGCTTCTACGAAGCCATCGGCCTGGAGAACACCGAGGAAACCCTGCGCATCCTCGATAAGCTCGACAAGGTCGGCCCGCAGGTAGTGACCGAGCTGCTCTCCGAACACGTGGGAGCAAGCGAGGAGCAGGCGAAACTCGCTTTGAGCTTGGCGGGTATCACCACCGAAGATGCCTCGTTCGTTGACAAAGTCCGCGCGCTCGGTGCGTCGTCGTCGCTTTTGGAAGAAGGTCTGGAAGAACTCGCAACGCTCGTGACCGAAGCGAATTCTCTTATCCCCGGGTCGGTGAGCGCGGATCTGTCCATCGCGCGCGGCCTGGACTATTACACCGGTTCCGTTTTCGAATCGACGGTGGAAGGGCACGAAGATCTCGGCTCGGTGTGCTCGGGCGGGCGTTACGATAACCTGGCCACGGCCGGGAACCGCAGCTACCCGGGCGTGGGCCTGTCCATCGGGGTCTCGCGCCTGCTCGCGCGCTTCCTGCACCAGGATCTGCTGCGCGCTAGCCGCAAGGTTCCCACGGCCGTGTACGTGGCGGTGAACGATGAATCCGAGCGGCACCACGCCTCCACCATCGCGGCGCGCCTGCGTGCCCGCGGTATTCCCGCGGACGTTTCGCATAATGCCACGAAATTCGGGAAACAGATTAAGGCAGCCGATAAGCGCGGCATTCCTTTTGTATGGTTTACGACGTCGGAAGGTGAACAGGTCCGTGATGTGCGCTCGGGCACCCAGGTCCCCGCTGACCCGGATACCTGGACTCCGCCGGAAGAAGATCGCTTCCCGCGGGTGATTATGCCGTGAGTCGCCTGCCTTCCCTCGAGCGGGTCCGCCAGGCGCTGGAAAACCTGAGCTTCCCGCTGCCCACCCCGGGTGCGGCGGACGGGCGCGATGCCCGCACGGACGCACTCCACCAACTCGATGATTACGTGCTCCCGCGCCTGCGCTGTCTGGATGCGCCGCTGGTGGCGGTGGTGGGCGGGTCCACCGGTTCGGGTAAATCAGCCCTGGTGAACGCCCTGGTGGGTGCTCCGGTTACCGCGTCCTCGGCGCTGCGCCCTACCACCCGGATCCCGGTGCTCGCCCACGCTCCCGGGGAGGAGGCGTGGTTTTCCGACGACCGTATTTTCCCCGGGCTTGCGCGCCTGAGCGGCGACGGCGCCGCGCTTGCGGACGAACGTTCCGGCACCGGCGTAGCTACTGTTGTGAACGACGGCGCCGTGGAAGCTACGAACGGCACGGCACCTTCGCGTGAGATTGTGAACGACGGCGCAGCTGCGGCTAACAGTGCTCCGGCAGCGCAGGCGAGCGGCGAAATTCGCCTGGTGGACTCGCCTCAGGTGCCGCGCGGGCTGGCGCTGGTGGACTCCCCGGATATTGACTCGGTCGAGGGGGATAACCGGAGGCTGGCCGGGCAGTTGCTCCAGGCTGCTGATCTGTGGATTTTTGTTACCACCGCCGCGCGCTACTCGGATGCGATTCCCTGGGCCCTCCTGGATGAGGCCGCCGCGCGCAATATTGTTATCGCTGTGGTTCTCAATCGGGTTCCGGTGGGGGATGCCGCGGCGATTCGCCCCGATCTCATCCGCCGGCTCGAGGAACGCGGCCTGGGCAGCGCCCCGCTTTTTGTTATCACGGAGTACCCGGGGGCGCCGGGCATTCCGGAAGCCGATGTGGCTCCGCTGCGCGAATGGCTCGCCGGGCTCGCCCGCGATGAACGCTCGCGCGCTTCGGTGGCGCGCCAAACCCTTTCCGGGGCGCTCGGCAGCCTGGCCGACACCTGCGCGCAGGCGCGCGCCTCGTACCGTGAACAGGTCGAGGAGGCCAAGCGTTTAGACGCGGATGTCACCTCCGCGCTGAAAGAAACGCGCGCCAGTATCGAGTCAGCTATCGCGGATGGAACCGTGCTGCGTGGCGAGGTGCTGCGCCGCTGGCATGAGATGCTCGGCAGCGGGCAGTGGGCCCGCGCCCTGCAATCGGGCGTGACGCGCTGGCGCGACCGGCTGAGCCTGCGGCGCACAGCTGGCCAGAACGCGAGCGAGGAGGCCGTGGGGGAAGCCATCGAAGATTCCCTCACCGAGATGCTCCTCACCGCGGACGCCAGCCTCACCACCCGCCTTGCCACCGAATTAGAACGCAGCGCGGCCGGAGCCGGAATCGTCCTCGCGGTCGAAGCCCGCGGCGCGGATACCGCGACCGGGAATAATGCGTCGGCGGCAGATGCCGGGCGTGATACCGCGGCCCGGAGTACGGATACCGCGGCTCATCCTTATGCCGCGGCGCGCCGGGAAGCTGCCGGGGCCCTGGTTCGCGATTGGCGCCGTTCCCTTATGGATATGCTCGGCGAGCGCGGACGCGGCAAACAGCTCACCGCGCGCATCGTCTCCCTCGGCATCAACGCGGTGGGCGTGACGCTTATGCTCGTCGTTTTCGCCCACACCGCCGGCCTCACCGGTGGGGAAGTCGCGATCGCTGGGGGAACGGCCGTGGTAGCGCAGCGCGTTTTGGAAGCTATTTTCGGCGACGACGCCGTTCGCCGCATGGCTACCACCGCCACCGAGGATCTCCTCGGGCGCACCGACGAGTTCTTCGCGGCCACCGCCGCACCCTACCGAGAGGAAATCGCACGCTTGGGAATCAGCACGGAAGCTCTAAACGAGCTAGATGAAGCGATGCGCAGCGCGGAAGGGAGGCGAGGATGGATCTCCCCACTGGATTAAAAAACCTGGAGCGGTCCCTGGACCTGGGCGGTGCCTACCTCGACGAATCGGTGCGCAGCCAGGTACGCGATGTGCTCGACCGCGCCCGCCAGCGCGGGCTGCTAGGAACCGACCGCACCGTGGTAGCCCTGGCCGGTGCCACCGGCTCGGGGAAATCCTCCCTGCTCAACGCCATCGTAGGGCAGGAAGTGGCCGGAGTGGCCGCCACCCGGCCAGCTACCCGCGCACCCCTGGGGGTCTCGGGGCGTCACGCCTCCGATGTGCTCGATTGGCTCGGGGTGCACGAACGCAAAGTTCTACTCCAGCTAGCTCCCGATACCACCGCGAACCTGGTGCTCGTGGACCTTCCCGATATTGACTCCACGGCGGAGACCCACCGGGCCCAGGCCGAGCGTATTATCGCCCGAGCCGATGTGGTGATCTGGGTACTCGACCCGCAAAAATACGCCGATGCCGTGGTGCACGAAGATTTCCTGGCCGCGATGGGCGAATATCATTCCTCCCTGCTCATCGTTATCAACCAGGTGGATCGCCTGGGCGCGGCCGATGAACAAGCAATTGTGGCGGATCTGGGGCGTATCCTCGCCGCGGAAGGAGTAAGCGCGGATATTGTGGCGGCCTCCGCGCTCACCGGGCGCGGTATTGATGAGATCCGCGGGGCGCTCGTAGAAATCGCGGCGGGGAAGAGCGCCGCGGCGGAAAAACTCGCTGCGGATGTGCGAACCGCGGGAGCCGCGCTCACGGAGAACATCATTGAGCAAGGTGGGTATCCGCGTGACCTCACCGATATTGCCGGGGTAGACGAGCTTGTTGCCGGCCTGGCACGCGCGGGCGGACTCAGCGCCGCAGCACGCGAAGCGGCAGGCCACTACCGCAAGGCAGCACGCCGCACTACCGCCTGGCCGTTGCTGCGTGGATGGAGCAGGCGGGCCCGCCCCGGCAGTGGGAACGGCGGTGGGAAGGGAAGCGGTACGGATGCTGTGCTGAGTTCCACAGCGGGAGTCACGTCTCATTCGGATACCAGGTCATACGTGGCAGACAGCTCTGATGCGGTGGCCAGCTCCGGAGCGGTGGAAAAAACTCGGGTAGCGCTAGCGGAATTCACGGTCCAGGCCACCCGTTTCCTCCCGCGTTCCTGGCGCGGGGCGGTGCGGGATGAAAATTCCCGGCAGGCCGCGCGGCTTGCCGATAGCATCGCCCGGATTATTGCGCGGGAAAGCCAGACCTGGCATAGGCCCCGCTGGTGGGGCTGCGTCGCTGCCCTCCAATGGCTCGCTTTCGCCGCTCTGGTGCTGGGCGCGCTAGGACTAGCCGCCGGAATCATCACCGGGGCCGGGGGAGTAACCCTCCCGCTGGGGCTGCGCCGAACGAGCCTTATCTGCTTGCTGGCCGGCGTGGTGTGCGGCGTCGTCGTAAGTATGATCGCGCGGGCCGCGCGCACGCGGGGAGCGCAGCGCCTGGAACGGCAGGTGACCACGCGGGCACGTGCCGCTATTGAAACGGAAGTCCGCGAAAATGTACTGGCGCCGTTCCGCGCGGAAATGGAACGCTACCGAGACTTTGCGCGCGCCGTGGCATCATTAATGCGGGTGTCTGCCTGACTCGGGCCGGCACCCGCCGCGTGTAATGCAAGAACTTGCACACACGTGTATGATTATAATGCAAGGGGGACGCGGGTCGTCGGTTCGCGTGCCCCGGTGATGCGAAAGGATCATTGTGACCGCCGGAATTCCTTCGAGTCGCACTGCCCGCCAAGGGCTTATCGCCTCGATTCTGGATGCTCATCTCATCGGTTCCCAAAATGAACTGCGGGAGTATCTCATACGTGCCGGGGTGGATGTCACCCAGGCTACGCTCTCCCGCGATTTAGACGATTTAGGGGCCGTTAAGATCCGGGTGGACGGATCGATGGCATATCGCATCGCTGACCAGACGATGGATACGGGGGAGCGCCTGGCGCGGTGGGCTCGTGAAATACTGCTCAGCGCCGAATGCGCTCTCAACCAGATCGTGCTGCGCACCCCACCCGGGGCCGCGCAGCTACTCGCCGCCGGGATTGACCGGGCGCGCCTGGATGGTGTGCTCGGTTGCGTTGCCGGAGATGACACCGTGCTGGTTATTGCCCGCAGCGAAGAACGCGCGGTAGAGATCAGGCAACACCTCCTCGCGATGGGGGAGAAAAAGGAGTAATAATGGCGAAGGAGCGGGTAGTTCTCGCCTATTCGGGCGGACTGGATACCTCGGTGGCGATCGGCTGGATCGGGGAGCGAACCGGAGCCGAAGTCATCACGGTCGCCGTGGATGTGGGCCAGGGCGGCGAGGATCTGGAGACCATTCGCCAGCGCGCCCTCGATTGCGGGGCCGTGGAAGCCTATATCGCCGATGCCCGCGATGAATTCGCCAGCGAGTACTGCATGCCGGCCCTCAAGGCCGGGGCGCTTTACATGGACGCCTACCCGCTTATTTCCGCTATTTCCCGCCCGGTTATCGTCAAGCACCTGGTGGCCGCGGCCCGGCAATTCGGGGCCACCACGGTGGCGCACGGATGCACCGGAAAAGGCAATGACCAGGTCCGTTTCGAAAACGGCATTACCCAATTGGGGCCGGATCTGGCCTGCCTATCCCCGGTGCGCGATCTCGCGCTCACCCGCGAATTCGCTATTGATTACGCCAATAAGCACAATTTGCCCATCGAAACCACCCACCATAATCCCTTCTCCATTGATCAGAATGTGTGGGGCCGGGCTATTGAAACCGGGTACCTCGAAGACCTGTGGAATGCACCCACTAAGGATGTGTATACCTACACGGATGACCCGACTTACCCGCCGCTGCCCGATGAAGTGATCATCACTTTTGAGGGTGGTATTCCGGTCAAGATCGACGGCGAAGCCGTGACCCCGCTGCAAGCTATTGAACAGCTCAATAAGCGAGCTGGAAAGCAGGGGATTGGCCGGATCGACGTGGTTGAAGACCGCTACGTGGGCATCAAGTCCCGTGAAATTTACGAGGCACCGGGCGCCATGGCGCTGCTCACCGCACATAAAGAGCTGGAAAATGTGACCATGGATCGCGAGCAGGCGCGCTTCAAGCGCACCGTTACGGATCGCTGGGCGGATATCGTATACGAAGGCCAGTGGTTCTCCCCGCTCAAGCGCTCCCTCGATGCCTACATCGAAGATACCCAGCGCTACGTCTCCGGCGATATTCGTATGGTTATGCATGGCGGGCGCGCCACCGTGACCGGGCGGCGTTCGGACGCCTCCCTCTACGATTTCAACCTAGCTACCTACGATGCCGGTGATTCCTTCGACCAGTCCCACGCCAAGGGCTTCATCGAGCTGACCGGGCTACCGGCCAAACTCGCCGCCGCCCGCGATGTAACCTTCGGGCGCGGGGTGGCCATCCCGCCGGCGCGGCTGAACTAAGCGGCTGAACTAATGTGCTCGCCCGGTTGAACTCGGGCGTATGAGCGCGGCTGAACTAGTTTCGCCCGTACAGCCGAGCTAAGGTTCGCGGATCAGGCGATACGACATATAGAGAACGGGGCCGGGGTCGTTATGCACGACCTCGGCCCCGTTTATGATGTGCGGAGCTATCCCGCTGAGAATAGAGCCATGCAGGCGCTACGAATAGAGCGCTACGGGCGCCTGCGCCGGCGGGTCCGGCTTACTTCCCCCGCTTACTTCCTCGGCTTATTTCCCCTCGCGGGCGCGCAGCATCGCCGGTGAGGCGGGCCGCCGCATGAAAATAATCGAGACAGTCAGGGCGAGCGCCACAATAACGCAGATCGTCCCCATGGAAGCCGCGTAGCCGGTGAACCATGCCCCGTCCCCGCGCGGGGTGCCCTCGTTGACGAAAGCGAAGAGGATTGCGGTCACCATGGCATTGCCGATAGCGGTGGTAATACGCTGGCTGGTCTGCTGGACCCCGCCCGCGGTACCGCCGTGGGCGCGCGGAACGTCAATCATCGCCTGGGTCTGGTTGACCGAACCGATCACACCAATCCCGAAGCCGAAAACGCAGATCGGCAGGGAAATCCACCACGGGCTCCAGCCGGCGTAGGCAACGCCGGCGGCCAGCGGAATACTGGAAGCGAGCGAGACCAGCGCGAGCGCGAAAGCCCCGGCTTGGACATGCCGCCCCCAGGCCACCGCGTAGCGCCCCGCCCACACCGAGGCATAGGCCGAAGCAATCGCATTGGGCAAGCCGAGCAACCCGGCCTGCAAGGCATTGAATCCCATACCCTGCTGGAGATACATCGCCAGCACCACGAAAACAGAGGTGGTTCCCAGGAATTGGATCGCGGTGATCGAGGTGCAGAAGCTGAATGACTCAATGCGGAAGAGGCGCAAATTCACCATGGGGATACGCCCGCGCTTGGCATAAGAATGCTCCCAGAGCACCCAGGCCAAGCCAAGGAGAGCCCCACCGCCCAGCAGCGCCCAGCGCCAGGCGAAATGAGACATAAAGGGCAGCATGAGGCAGAGCACCGCGAGGGTCAGCAGGGTCATCCCTATCGGGTCAAGGTCGAGGCGATGCCCGCGCCGGCGGCCAACCGGTTGGCCCCGGCGTTCCATTTCCGCCCGGTAGGCGGCGTCGATCTTAGCGGCGTCGTCGCCAATAGCGCGCCGTTCCTTCAGGAACGGCAGCAAGAAAATACCCAGCCCCAAACCAAGCAAGCCAAGCGGGACGTTGAGAATAAAGGACCATCGCCACCCCACGGGGCCGAAGAGCTGCACGAGGCTACCCGAGAGCAGCGGCCCCACGGCCACCGAAGCGGAAATGGCCAGACCCATATAGGCAAAAGCTTTCGCGCGGGCGTGCCCGTCGAAATACTGCATAATCATGCCGGTGACCTGGGGCGAGAAAATCCCCGAACCGATGCCCTGGAGGGCTCGTGCGATATTGAGGATGAGGGCATCGCTGGCAACCCCGCACAGCAGGGAGCCCAGCGTGAAGACCGCCATCCCGATCATCCACAGCGAAGAACGCCCGAAAATATCGCCCATGCGGCCCGCGGGCACCAGGAGCAGCCCGAAGGCCAGCGAATAGCCGGAGAGCACCCATTGAATATCGCCGCGGCCGGCGTTCAGCCCCGTTTCGATAATGGGAAGAAGATTATTGACCGAGCTGACCTGGATGAGCGACATGACCAGCGCAACAATGAGCACCACGAGGAGCTTATTGCGGTCATACGTTCGGTCCGAACCCGGAATCGTGAAATAACGCGTATTTTCCATTCCATCCTTCACAACAACGCGCACGTTTCCGGCATAGTTCTAGCCGTGAGACGAGCGCACACTAGCTCCGGTAACTCTGCGATGCTGTGGTGTACAAAGGTGAGCGGCGGGAGAGCGGCAGAACCGGCAATCCCGGGCGCATGCACAAAAAGAGCCCGCACGGAGGCGAGCAAGCAGAGACAGCAGTCCCGGTACGGGTGCCAGCATAGCAGCATTCCCCGCGAACCTCAGCTGTGACGAATCTTGCGCCGCGGCCCAAGCGTGGGACAATACGCATATGGATACTTCACAAAAAACTTCAGAAGAAACGCTTCCCGCGGGCGGCGTTGCGGGTGACGCTGCTGGCGATGCTGCTCGCGCCGCTGCCGCTGCCACTCTCCGCACGCAACTTAACCACCGCACCATCCGCGATTTCGACGGCCGGCCTCTCGGCGAGGAACTCACCGCCACCCTGGTGAACGCGGCCCTGCACGCCGCCACCTCGCAGGGTATGCAATACGCCACCATTATTCGGGTCCAGGATCCGGCCCGCCGCCAGGCCATTGCGGAGGTGTGCACCCAGGCTTACGTGGCGCAGGCACCCGAATTGTGGATTTTCGTGGCGGATACCCGCCGCGCCTGGCGCGTCTGCCAGGTGCTTGAGCTGCCCGAACTTACGTTCCCGGTTATCGGCCTCATTATGGGCTACCCCAATCAGGAGCGGATTCCGGAGCTCAAACCCCGTATGGATGCCGGCTTGCGCGTATTCACCGACCACTACCAGGAACCGGAATCGGCGGTAGAATCGCTGCGGGAGTACGACGCCGCCATCGCGCCCTGGGTTGATATTCGCTACGGAAAGCCGGTTGGGCCCTTCACCGAGTACGTGCCCACCCGCCTGAGCGGCTCGGTGGCGCGGCGCGGGCGACTGCTGGCCGCCATCGGGGCGCAGGGCTTTGACGTGGCACTTCCCGTGGGAAAGTAACTCGGCGCCGGGCGAGTGCGCTACAGAACGCGGCGCAGGAGAGTGGTGAAGCTTCCTGCGGGAGGGCGGCGAAACTTTCCGCGCGAGAGTGGCGAAACTTTCCGCGGGAAAGTAGCGGCGCTTAGAATGGTGCAATGACTGAACATCTCGCCCTGTGGGGTGGGCGCTTTAGCGGCGCCAGCGCCGATGCCCTGACCGAACTTTCACGCTCGACTCATATTGATTGGCGCCTGGCGCCTTATGATCTGGCCGGCAGCCGCGCCCACGCGCGGGCGCTGGCCGGTGCGGGACTCCTGGACGAGGCTGAACTCACCGCGATGCTCGCGGCGCTGGACACTCTCGGGCAGCGGGTAGCCAGCGGGGAACTCACCCCGGCCCCTGACGACGAAGATGTGCATACCGCCCTGGAGCGCGCCCTGCTGGCGGAAGCCGGGCCGCAGCTGGGCGGTAAATTGCGGGCCGGGCGCTCGCGCAATGATCAAATCGCCACCCTCATCCGCATGTACTTGCGCGACGCCGCCCGGCACCTGAGTGGCAAGCTGCTGGCGGTAGTGCGGGCGCTCGTCTCCCAGGCAGAGCGCGCCGGGGATGCGGTGATGCCCGGGCGCACCCACCTCCAGCACGCCCAGCCGGTGCTGGTGGCCCATCATCTACTCGCCCACGTCTGGCCCCTGCTGCGCGATATTGCGCGCTGGCAGGACTGGGATAAGCGGGCGGCCTATTCGCCCTACGGTGCCGGGGCACTGGCGGGGAATACCCTGGGCCTGGATGCACAGGCGATTGCGGTAGAGCTGGGCTTTAGCTCCCCGGAACACAATTCCATCGATGCCACCGCCGCGCGGGACCTGGTAGCCGAATTCAGCTATATTTGCGCCCAGATCGGGGTGGATCTCTCTCGGCTCTCCGAAGAAATTATTTTGTGGAATACCCGCGAATTCCGCTTCGTCACCCTTGATGATGCCTACGCGACCGGCTCTTCGATTATGCCCCAGAAAAAGAACCCGGACGTGGCCGAATTGACCCGCGGCAAAAGCGGGCGCCTCATCGGCGACCTCGCCGGACTGCTGGCCACCTTTAAGGGGCTCCCGCTCGCCTACAACCGCGATCTCCAAGAAGATAAAGAGCCGGTTTTCGACGCCATCGACACCCTCGACCTCCTCCTCCCCGCGGTTGCGGGCATGGTGGAAACCATGGTGCTCAATTACGAACGCATGGCCGAGCTGGCGCCCCAAGGCTTCTCCCTGGCTACCGATATTGCGGAGTGGCTGGTGCGCGGTGGGGTTCCGTTCCGCGAAGCCCACGAGATTTCGGGCCGCGCGGTCGCTTTCTGCGAAAAACGCGGCATCGAACTATGGGATATGAACGACGACGAGCTGCGCTCCATCGACACGCGGCTCACCCCGGATGTTCGGGAGGTACTCACGGTGGCCGCCTCTGTAGGGGCCCGGCGGGGGGCGGGCGGCACCGCCCCGGAGCGGGTTGCTGAGCAGCTGGCGAGTGTGCGGGAATCCATCGGGCGCGCGGAGGGCTTTGCCCGCAGCGCGACCGATGCGGCGTCGTCGTAAAAAATAGTGGCAAGAAAAAACCGGGCGTGATAACGTCCGGACGTGACGTTACGGAAAGGCCCGTGGCGCGCGAAGCATAAGGGAAGGACACGAGACGTGAAGGACGTTCTTGAGGAACTGGAATGGCGCGGGCTGATTGCCCAGCATACGGATATTGACGCGCTGCGGAGCGCGCTGAACTCCGGTCCGGTCACCTTCTATTGTGGTTTTGATCCGACGGCGGCTTCGCTGCACCACGGACACCTTGTCGCCGTGAAGCTCATGCGGCACCTCCAACTCGCCGGGCACCATCCGCTGGTGCTGGTGGGCGGAGCGACCGGGCTCATTGGGGATCCGCGCCCCTCGACTGAACGCACGCTCAATTCACGAGACACCGTGGCCGGATGGGTGGAATCTCTGGCCGGGCAGCTGCGCGGCCTGCTGGATTTCGAAGGTGATAATCCGGCGCGGCTCGTCAATAACCTGGATTGGACCGGGCAGCTTTCGGCGATTGATTTCCTGCGTGACCTGGGTAAACACTTCCGGCTCGGGACGATGCTTTCCAAGGACATCGTGGCGCGGCGCCTGGAATCCGATGAAGGTATTTCCTATGCCGAATTTTCCTACCAGGTGCTCCAAGCCAATGATTACCTGGAGCTGTTTACCCGCTACGGTTGCACCCTGGAAGTGGGCGGGAATGACCAGTGGGGCAATCTCGTGGGCGGCATGGACCTCATCCGCAAGGTGACAGGAGAGTCGGTGCACGTGCTCACGAACCCGCTCATTACTAAATCGGATGGCACGAAGTTCGGGAAATCCGAAGGCGGGGCCGTATGGCTCAACCCGGAGATGCTCAGCCCCTACAAGTTCTTCCAGTTCTGGCTCAATACCGCTGACGAAGACGTGGTGCATATGCTCAAGGTCTTCACTTTCCGCACTCGGGAAGAAATCGAGGAATTGGCGGTGGCTGTTGCCGAGCGGCCCCAGGAACGGCGTGCGCAGCGGGTGCTGGCGCAAGACGTCACGACCTGGGTGCACGGTGCGGACGTGGCCGAACGGGTGGAGAATGCCTCGCGGGCCCTTTTCGGCGGTGACGGCTTGGCCGCTCTGGATGCGGATACTTTGCGTGATGCGGTGGCGGAGCTACCGCAGGCCAGCGCAAGCCTGGGAACTCCCATTCCGGAGCTCTTCGTGGCCACGGGCCAGGAACGAGGCCTGGGTGCTGCGCGGCGCACCGCAAAATCCGGCGGCTTGAATATCAACAATCGCAAGGTTGGGGAAGCGGACGTGCTCAGCAGCGAGGATGTTTTGCCCGGTGGAGTCGTGGTACTCCGCAAGGGTAAGAAGAACCTCGCGGTTATTCGCGTGGCGGAGTAGAGGGCTTAGTCAAGAACAAAGAACGATTCTCGCGCGTGAAGCGGGATAGATCGTGGTAGATAGCGGCGGCGTTACCGGTGGTAGCGCCGCCGCTTCTATGTTGCAGGGTGCGCGAATTGGTGAATGGATGGGGGATCTGTGTTGGTAGGGGATCTCCGGGGTTTTCATTGGTTTTTCGGGAGTTTTTGGTTAGTTTTCTGGTTGTTTTTGGGGTATTTGGGCTGGGTGTGGTGGGTGTCTCTCTGGTTTGATTTGCGTCTAGCGGGCCGGGCTTGTAAGCTTGTTATCCGTCGCCGAGAGCCGGAAACGCCTTAAAGCGACACGGAATCCTCGTGATTATGTTCTAGTCCACAGGCTTCCTGGTTTGAAAGAACCAGGCCACGGTGGTAGGCTAACGGGGTTGCTCTTCTTGAGCGTGAATGATTTCCTCCTCGGACCAACCAGTCTGTTTGATGTAGA